>JANMAD010000632.1:0-20657 GCA_031359515.1 Acidobacteriota bacterium
CTGCTCGACGCGCTCAAGCAGGGCTTCAATCAGTTCAAGGCGAAGATTGAATACTATCTCGTTAAAGGCTTGCTCGACTGGCTGTTCCGCGCGGTCGGCGCGCAGGGCATCACGCCGCCGAGCGACTTCTCGCCGGCCTCAATCTTCAAGCTCGTCCTGCAAATTATCGGTATCACCTACGAGCAGATACGCGCCAAGGCCGTCAAACTGATGGGCCCGACCGCCACCACCGTCGTCGAGAAGTTGCTGGAGTACGTGGGTCTGCTCATTAAGAACCCGGCGGCGCTTTGGGAGAAGATACAGGAAGACCTCGGCGGCCTGAAGGACATGGTGCTCAACGCGCTGCGCGACATGATCATCAAGGTGGTGGTCACTGCGGCGATCAAAAAAATTCTCATGATGTTCAACCCGGTGGGGGCGTTCGTGGCCGCGCTGCTGGCGATCTACGACACGGTGATGTTCATCATCGAAGAAGCAAGCCGCATCGTCGCGTTCATCAGCGCGGTGCTGGACTCCGTGGCGGACATCGCGCAGGGCGCGATTGCGGCGGCGGCGAACAAGATCGAACAGGCGCTCGGCCAAGCCATCCCCATCATCATCGCCTTCCTCGCGCGCCTGCTCCGCCTCGGCGACCTGCCGGAGCGCGCCACCAGCGTCGTCAAAGGCATAAAAGGCTTCGTTAACACGGCGATTGACGCCGTCCTCGCCAAGCTCATCGCGTGGGGCAAGTCGGCGTGGGGCAAACTGACGGGAAAAGACGATAAGGCGGCGAAGACTGAGCGGACTGAGCAGCAGAAGCGTGCGAATCTACGTGCCGCCGCCAGCGACGCCGGCCGCGCGCTAAAGGCGGAGGACGCCACGCCTGATAAAGTGCGTGCGCTGCTGCCTGATCTGAAGACGCGTTACGGTTTAACTGAGATCCAACTCGTGCATACGGGGCCGGAGAGATACAAGATCAAGGTCAAGATCAACCCGGAGGACAGCACGGACGAGCGGGTGTTTCACCCAAGCATGTTGAAAAAAGATGATCCGATTGTCATCCGTCGTGAACGTGCTTTCGCTGATGTGAAAACTAGAGACCCTTACATCTGGTTCGTGGCCATTGTTACCGAGGTCGATCCGGTGAAGGAACGATTCAGTTGGAAGTCCGTCAACACCAGCAGAGAGCGGACTGGGATGCACAAGTATGCCGACTTCGAGGTGCGCTGGAAACGTGGACACTCGGCTCAAGTTAATCTAAGCGACGAGAGGCTGGAAGAAGAGAATAAAAAGGAGAAGTGGGATAGCATGGAGATGGCCCGTAAAGTGCTCAATTATCGGCACCACGGCGCGCAGACAAACGTGCCGGGCATGCAGTGGGAGCACATCATCGAGGTCTCGGCGGAAGGCGGAAATTCTTCCACTAATCTCGCGCTAACGCCTGCGCCCGTTAACAATCTGCTGGGGAAGATGTTCGAGAAAGCTTACAGTTCGAACGACTCGCCGGCCGGCCTACCCGGCACGAACGGCCAGCCGCTACGTGAGTTTCTGAAAGATAGGGATGAAGCTTGGCACATAGCCTGGAAGACGCACTTTTACAACAAGCTACGCTTGCGGCTCAGGCCGCGCAAGTCGGAGCGGGGGCGTTGGTTGGAATTGCTTGTGCCGGACAAATAGTAGCGTACTCTTTGGGGGCGAGCACCGGCTAGGCTACGACACTATGCGGCGACACCACAGCGGATAGAGGAAGTTAATGGCGGACACGGTATCACCACTGATCTCCTGCATCATGCCGACCGCCGACCGCCGTGCATTCGTCGCGCAGGCTATCGAGTATTTTTTGCGGCAGGATTACGAGCACAAGGAGCTAATCGTCGTTGATGACGGCGACGATGCGATTGGCGATCTGTTGCCGCAGGATGAGCGCGTGCGTTACGTGCGGCTGCGCGAGAAGTTGACGGTGGGGGCAAAGCGGAATCTGGCGTGCGAGCAGGCGCGCGGGCAGATCATCGCGCACTGGGATGATGACGACTGGCATGCGCCGCATCGTTTAAGTTATCAGGTGGAGGCGTTGCTGCGCACGGGCGCGCAGGTGTGCGGCATCAACCGGCTGCTGTTTTATGACGTGCGCGATGGGCGCGGCTGGCAGTATGTCTATCCGGACAATCAACGGCTGTGGCTGTCGGGCAGCACGCTTTGTTACCGGCGCGAGTTCTGGGCGGCGAACCGCTTCGCCGGTGTCAACGTCGGCGAGGACGCGCGCTTCGTCTGGGCGGGGCAACCGGCACAGATGACTGTCCTGCCTGACCCGACCTTCCACGTCGGCCTCATCCACCCGCACAACGTCAGCCCCAAACAGACCGGCGGCGCATATTGGTCGCCGTATCCGGTCGAGCATCTGCGCGCATTGTTCGGCAAGGATTGGCCGCGCTATGCGCCGGAGCATGAGCGCAAGGTGAGCGTGGCGGGTAACGGATATGAGACAACCGGCGCGGCGGCGACAAACAACTCGCATGCGGCATCGGTTGAGGTGCGCGAGCCGGTCGTGCCGGTCGTTGCGCCCGTACAAACGGCGCGCGTGGCGCGCAACGTCTTCGCGTGTCTCGTGCATGAGAGTCAGGAATGTGTGATCGATCTCGTGCGCAACCTGCGCTGCCACGATCCTGATTCCGTCATCTTGCTCTACAACGGCGGACAAAATCCGAGCCTGCTCAATCACGGCTTCCCGTTCGCGCGCTACGGCGCGACGCTGCATCCGCAGCCGCGCCCGATGAAGTGGGGCTGGCTGCACGGCTTCGCGCTTGATTGCATGCGGTATGCGCTCGACAATTTTACGTTCGACACGTTGACCATCGTTGACTCGGATCAGATCAGCATCCGACCCGGCTACTCACAGCAACTGGGCGCGGCGCTCACTGCCAACGTCGGCCTGCTTGGCAACGCGCCCGGTGTGCAAAGCGCGCAGACACGCGTGCCGCCCGCCGTGCAGGCGTGGCGCGAAATTGATTTGTGGCGACCCTATCTCAAGCGGTTCGCGCACGGGGAAGAGAAGTTCGTCCATTGGACTTTCTGGCCGTCCACTGTTTTTACGGCCGCTGCGGCGCGCGATCTCGTCCGCCTCTTTGCGACCGACGAAGAGTTGCAAAGCATCATGAGCCGCAGCCGCATCTGGGCGACGGAAGAGATCATTTTGCCGACGCTGGTCGCGTTGCTCGGCTATGAGGTAGCGGCTAATCCTTGCAGCTACGAGTACGTGAAATATCGCCAGCCTTACACGATCCCGCAACTCAACATCGCGCTCGCGCGCCCCGATGTGTTCTGGGTACATCCCGTCCCCCGTCGCTACGACGACGCGCTGCGCAAGTATCTACGCGCGCAACTCAACCATTACAATCTGCCCGCGAGTCCCGGAGGCGATATGGCAAATAGCGCAAGCCACACACACGACAAGCCAGCCACCGGCGTTGTCGCTACAGTGACCGCTGCCGCCGCACACAACGACCGCGCACAGTTGCTGCTCGTCTGGCCGATTCTCACGCAGATGCGCCAGATCGAGGGTTGGCTCGAAGATAACGAGGCCGATCTGTTGATCGCGGCCGCGGCGCATGCCCTGAACGCGCTTCCCCTGCCGCATCGGCTCGTCGAAATCGGCAGCTATTGTGGGCGCTCGACGGTCGTGCTTGGCAGTGTCGCGCGGGCGCTCGACCCGCAGGCTAGAATCTACGCTATCGATCCGCACGACGGGCGCGTCGGCGCGCTCGATCAGGGCATCCAGCAGCGGGCCCCGACGCTCGAACGCTTCAAACAGAACATCGCCGCCGCCGGGTTGACCGGGTTAGTCGAGATCATTCAAAAGTACTCGACCGAAGTGGTGTGGCACGAGCCGATCAGCCTGTTGTTCATTGATGGCCTGCACGACTACACAAACGTGGCGCGCGACTTCTTTCAATTCGAGCAGTGGGTCGTAAGTGGCGGGCTAGTCGCGTTCCACGATTACGCGCATTATTATCCCGGTGTGCAAGCGTTCGTACACGAACTGCTGAGCGCGGGGCAGTATCGCGAAGTCCAACAGGCGGGCAGCATGATCATCTTGCAGAAAACTTGCTGCGCCGACGCGCCATAACGCTGCGCCGCAGACGGGCCGGCAAATTACTTCCGCTGCGCGGGGCTGATCTCAGCGAAGCTGAGATTGAGGATCGGATATGCGCGCCAGTCTTTGTAGTCATAGTGCCACCATTCAAGTGCATAGACCTTGAAGCCTTCGGCTTCCATCGCGTTGCGCAAGAGCGCGCGTAGGCGACGCGCTGCCGGCTCGCCGCCCTGATAGTCTATGTGGGCGCGTTCGGTCATCTCGTCATAAGCGGACGGCATCTCGACCTCGCGCCCGGTCTGCAATTCGTAGAGCGAGAGGTCAACGGCGCAGCCGCGATTGTGCCGCGACCCCTTGGCCGGGTCGGCCACAAAGTCTCGCTTGTCTGCCGGTGTTATATCCCAAAAGATTTTCGTGACCGCCCACGGGCGATAGCCGTCGAACACGACGAGGCCATAGCCTTGCTGTCGCACTTTCTTGCTGACCCGCACGAGCGCGTCTGCCGCCGGGCGTTGCAAGAAGGCGCGGGTTTCCGTGTAGACGGCGCGGCCCGTGAAGTTGTTCGTGGTCGCGTAGCGGATGTCGAGCTTGATGGTCTTATCGAGCTTGACGAGTTCGACCAGCTCGGGCTTGCGGAGATGGCCTTGCTCTTGCGGCGGCGCGGCTTGTTGGCCGCGCACACTTAACAACAGACACAAGGTTAAGACAGTCGCGAAACCGGGCAAGGCTAAATATCTGCGCATCATCAACAGCAAACCTCCGTTTAAGGTGGCACGCACAAGCGGCTTCGGCGAGCGTATTCCACACCGGCGGCGCACGCACTAAGGTAACAAAGCGTTTCCAGTGGCAGCGAGATTAAATTACTCCCGCCCGGTTGTCACCATTGCCGGAAGCGGCTACTCTAAACTTTCTCCCGGCAGCATCCGCATGCTTCGCTTTACACAACCGGCAAAGAGCAACCCGCCCCGTTTCAGCGCGCCGCTCATTATTGCCAGCGCGCCTGGCTCCGTCAGTGGTCGGGGGCGGTGGCTGTTTGCGCCAGTGCTACGCTGCGCGTTGAACGCACCCTTCACTATGTTTTTCCGACAGCTCTTCAACGCAGCGACATGCAAAGCCCCACGGCTGTTTCTGTCCACCAAACGTGTGCTCAAATATTGACAGACCGATATGCGGGAGTTAATGTACCTGCATTCTCTTAGAGAATGGCGCTGAAGGCGGAAGTAAGAAGTTCACAACCAGCCGCCCTCATCGGACAGTGCTTGCAATTTTAATCCAACCGAGTCCGACGTTAATTGCCAATCCCACTGTTCGCTTGCAAACAAGGATTGTGCGCCCGTTACGTAATAAAGTCGCCGCGGCTGTTCAGCCGCGACCACACTCTGACATAAAGCACGCAGTAGAAAAGTTCGCCCCCTTTTATGTTCTCAGCCGCAGCTCCGCAAACCACCAGACCATCCGGCATGTTGCTGGCGCGCACGCGCGTCTATCCCGACCTAAGCGGGAGTGTTGTACCGTCGGTTAGTAGTTGCGTTAAAGATGCCGGCCGCTGAACGTGATGCGAACCAATCATTTGTAACGCCAACTGAACCCACTGGGTATACCGGGGCATAAGTCTAAGGAGAATTTGCAATGAGGAATTACGTGAGGTGGCTGTTGCTGACTGGCATCGTCGCCATACTTTGTATCGCAGGCACTAATTTCAGATCGCGCGCAGCCGGTGCTGCTCCGACGACCGCGCAGAAGCGTGAGGCTTCTGCGCGCGAGGGCAAACAGGTAAAGCAGGGCGCGAAAGTTAAGCCGACGCCGGACATCAGCACTGAACCCAGCGAAGCCGAAGAGAATGATCCCGACCGCCCGGCCCGCAGCCACGGCCTGATCAACGACGCCGAGTACTTGCGTCGCCGGCAGGAATATATCAACTCCAAGCTTGGCATGGAGCCGGGCAAGCCCTACGATCCGACTATCCGTGAGCAGTCCGTTAAGCAGATGGCGGCGCAGGAGACGCGGCTCAAAGATGATGTGAGAGCCGGGCGCATCACGCCGCGTGTGCTGAGCAGCGGCTGGACGAACATCGGCCCGTTCCCGATCCCGGACGGGCAAACGTCCGGCGTGATCCAAGCTGTCAGCGGGCGCACCGTTGCGATTGCCGTCCATCCAACTAACCCGGACATCGTCTATGTCGGCGCGGCGCAGGGCGGCGTCTATCGTTCGACGAACGGCGGGCAGACTTGGAAGCAGTTGTTCGACGCCGCCGACTCGCAGGTCATCGGCGCGCTGGCCCTTGCGCCGTCCAATCCAAACATCCTCTATGTCGGCACGGGCGAAGCCGGGCAGTGCGGCAGCGGTTGCTACGCGGGCATCGGCGTCTATCGCATTGACAACGCCTCGACCACCGCCGACCTGACCGGGCCGATCAACCCGCTGCGCAACTACAACGACGCGAGCAACATTCCGGTCTCGGGTAACGTCTTCAGCGGGCGTTCCATCAGCAAGATTCTGGTCAGCCCGACTGACCCTTCGATCATCTTTGTTGCCACCGCCTCGGGCATCGTCGGCAATCCGTCGCAGACACCGGGGGGCAACTTACTTCCACCGAACGGTATTCGCGGCATCTACCGGCTGGCCAGCGCGACGGGGCCGGCCGCGGGCGTGACCGTGACGAAGCTGACCGTCAATGCGTCCAACTGTTTTGACACGCCGTGTACGGGCAACTTCAGCGTCCTCGACATGGTGTATGACGGCAACGACGCGACCGGCAACACGATTGTCTGCTGGGCGCGGCCCACGACTGGCACGGAAGGCGGCGTCTATCGCACGACTACCGCGCTCACCACGGCGACCTTTGCGAATACTTTAGCGACAACATCAACTTCAGTCTCGAGAGGCGAGTTGTCCGCTGTTACCATCGCTGGAACCACGACGATGTACCTGGCAGATGGTGAAGGAACCGGCACAGGCGGCGCTTGCACGACTAGCAGTTGTGGCAAGCTCAGAAAGTCTAGCGACGGCGGCCTGACATGGAGCGCACAGCTCGCGGGTGCCAATAACTTTTGCGGCGGTCAGTGCTTCTACGACATCGCCATCGCCATTGACCCGACCAACCCCAATACCGCTTACGTGGGCGGTAATGCAGGCACAAACATTCTGCGCAAGACGACCGACGGCTTTGCGACCACCGCGAACACGCCCTCCATGCAGACTGGTCTGCACGCAGACAATCACGTTGTCGTCGTCGCGCCGTCGAACTCGAAGGTCGTCTATGACGGCACGGATGGCGGCATCTGGCGGACGGATGATGGCGCTACCACCTGGCGCAGTCTCAACAACCGCACCTACGTCGCCACCCAGTTCCAGAGCGTGGCCAATCACCCGACCGAACGCTTCTTCGTGATCGGCGGCACGCAGGACAACGGCACACAGTGGTTGCAGCCGAACCAGTTCTCGCAACTGCCGTTCGACGGCTGGACGCACGCCGACTTCGGCGACGGCGGCTACGCCCGCATCGATCAGACCGCGACCGATACCACGAACGTCGTGATGTACCACACGTACTTCAACGCGGCTAACTCGCTGGAAGGTTTTGGCCGCATTTCAGGCTCGCAGTGCGCCTACGATGGCGACTGGACTTTCCATGGCTTCGGCGCTGGTGCATTCACCAACGAATGTGGCGACGTGGAAGGCCCGAACGGCATCACCGGCACGGACGCCGTGCTCTTCTACGCACCGCTCGAACTCGGCCCACCCGTCACCGGCTCGCAAGGACAGACGGTTTACTTCGGCACGGACCGGCTCTATCGCTCAATCAATAAGGGCGACACGATGGTGAACGTCAGCAGCGCCGCCGCGATTGTGGCCAGCGTGCCGATTACCACCATCGCCATCGCGCCGTCGGACGACAACTACCGTTTCGTCGGGCTGAACAACGGCAACGTCTGGGGTTCGACGACCGGACTGCCGGCGTCGTTCGTCAACGTCACGCCGCCGATCACTTCGGCGCGCGCGGTTGGCAAGATCGTCATTGATCCGAACGATAAGAACACGGCCTTTGTCGGCTACGGCGGGCAGTTTGCCACGCTTGCTCCGGCCACGCAGCACATCTGGAAGACGAGCAACCTGAACGCGGCGACGCCGACGTGGACGGCCGTGGGCAACGGCCTCACCGACTCGCCGGTGAGCACGCTGGCGATTGATCCGCTCAATTCCATGGTCGTCTTCGCCGGCACGGATGTGGGCGTCTATCGCTCGATTGACGGCGGCAACAACTGGAGTCCATTCAACACGGGGATGCCGAAGATCGCGATCTTCGATCTGCAAATTCAGAACGCCAATCGCTTGCTGCGCGCTGCCACCCACGGGCGCGGCATCTTCGAGATCGCGCTCGATCCGGCCGTCACGATCAGCGGGCAGATCTCCGGCGCGAACAATAGCGGCGTCACTATGCAGTTGACCGGTTCCGCGCCCGCCCCGCTGACCACGGCAACCGATGGGAGCGGCAACTACACGTTCACCGGTCTCGCGGTCGGCGGCAATTACACGGTGCGCCCGGTCGCCAACGCTACGCGGGCCTTCACGCCCACGTTGCGCACCTATCCGGACGTTCCATCGAGCCGCACGAACCAGAATTACGCGACTACAGCGCCGCCACCACCTATTCAACTCCAAGTCGCTACGCCCGGGCAGGTGCTCATCAGCGAGTTCCGCCTGCGCGGTGCGTCGGGGGCAGCCGACGAGTTCGTCGAGTTGTATAACAACACGGACGCGGCCATCACCGTCTCGACCGCAGACGGCTCGGACGGCTGGGCGCTGGATGCTTCGCAGTCCGACGGCACGACGCGGCTCACCATCGCAACCGTCCCCGTGGGCACGGTCATTCCGGCCCGCGGCCATTACCTGCTTGCGGCGCAGAGCTACAGCTTAAACTCGCGCGCTACCGCCGACGTCTTCTATACGCCGGCGGCGGGGCAGACTGATGTGGCCGACAACACCGGACTGGCGCTCTACTCAACCTCGAACCGGGCAAACTTCGCGCTCGCCAATCGGCTCGACGCCGCCGGTTTCACTGGCGCGCCCGCGCCTGATCGTGAGGGCACGGGACTAGCGCCCATTGCGATCAACGACGCTGACTACAGCTACGTGCGCGGCATCATCGGCGCAACGTCGGGCAACCTGCTTGACACGAACAACAATACGAACGACTTCACGCTGGTCTCGCCCACGGGCGCGGTCGGCGCGACCATCGCAACACTCGGCGCGCCGGGGCCGGAGAATCTCAACGCGCCGATCCAACGCAACACGACGATCCGTGCCTCGCTCGTTGACCCGGCCGTCTCGTCGGTCTCGCCGCCCAACCGCGTGCGCGACACAACTGAGACGGGCGTGAACAAGAACTTCGGCACGCTCACGGTCAGGCGGCGGTTCACCAACAACACGGGGCAGGCGGTGACGCGGCTGCGTTTCCGCGTCGTGGACATCACGACGCTGAACAGCGTGGGCGCGGGGGCGTCGCAAGCCGATCTGCGTGCGCTCGACTCGTCCGATGTCATTGTCACCACGACCATCAAGGGCACGACGCTCGAGCTGCCGCCGCAGCAACTCTTGGGCGGCGGGGTGAACTCGACGCTCAACGTTGTGCTACCTGAGCCCGGCGGCCTCGCGCCGCTCGTCGGCGGCGTCTGCGTAACCGGGCAATGCACGATTGATGTGCAGTTCAAGCTCGGCGTGGTGCAGGGCGGCTCATACCGCTTCTTCATCAACGTCGAAGCGCTGCCGTAAATCATGCGCATGACTCGTGGCCGAACATCATGCTCGCCACCTAGACCGCGGGGCGCGTTCACAGTTAAGTGAACGCGCCCCGCGCTTTTCGTCTTGTGGCGGATTAAAACAGCGACGGGACTGAGGGCAGATATTATGCGAGCCGGCCGAAGGGGGCGCTAAATCAGTCAGACTTATAGGATTGGTACAGAAGCAAACAGCTTATCCACGAACGCACACAAACCAACACGAAACAAGACCAGAGACTATCGTGTTTTGTTTCGTGTGGTTTCGTGGAGCAATTTTCGGGTTGTGTCCCAATCTCATAAGTTTCGATTTAGTGAACAAGTGCGCGTAGCTGCCGACGAATCTGAGACCGTGCGCGAACGCACGCTCGAAAGTTACCAGACCAACGTGTGCGAGCTAAGGTTCGCGCATTCTCTCCCAGCATGGTACTGAAGACGAGAGCGAGAAGTGCACAACCGTCCGCCCTCATCGTGCAGTGCTTACAATTATTAAAACCTAACCCCACTCTGCGCCCCTTGCACCGCGCACGAGCTAGCGCGTATGGGGGCTTGCGGGCTTGCCGCGCCGGCCTCTGTGCGCTGCCTCGCGTTGACATTCCCGCGCGCGTACTCGAAAATTAAAACCTGCTCCCCGCAGTCAGCAATGAACCCTAGCACATCAATCAAGTCGTTATTCGCCGCGAGCCTGTGCGCGTTTCTCTGTGTTGCGGCGCTCGCGCAGACGAGCGGGCAGTCAATGAGCAAAAGTCTTAACGCGCCGGCGGACAAGCGCGCAGCGGAGGCTAAGGTCGGCGCGGGCGCGTTGCAGTTGACGGCGGTCGAGGCGCAACTTGCGGAGGAGTCGAAGGCGGCCATCCTCGCCGCCGGCATCAGCGCAAGCTACTTCAATAAACATTTCCAACTTGCGAGCGTCGTCAACCGGCCGGGCGATCAGCGCATCGTCTGGCGCTACTCGATCAACGGTTACGAGACCACTGTGAATGATACCGTCGGCTACTACACCACGCCCACGGGCAAGCGCGTCAATCAGCACGCCATCAAGGACACGCTCGCCGCTGCGCACGACATTGAGCGCACCATCACGCGGCGACAGGCCGAGCGCGCCTTGCGCGCCTGCATCGGGGCGCACGACAGCGCATCGGTTGTCTTTGGCGTCTCCGCCATACCGGGCCACACCACACTAAATCTGACGGCCACCTCTCGCAGCCGCCCGCGCCATGAGCGGCGAAACGAAGCGCGCGAGCGCGCGGCGCAGGCGCAGCGCGCCCCTAAGCGTGATCCGAACCTCGACCGCATCGAGGAAGGGGATGAAGGGGGAGAGGGGCCGCCCCTCTATGTCGGCTTCGTGAATTTGGAGACGGGCCGTTGCACGAAAGGGCGCGCTATCGCTATCAACTAACTGAGCAGATGCCGTGCATTGCGTCGGACGAAAGCATCCTTGTCTGGCGTGCCTGTCTTTAATGTGGTTTACAGCTTGATTCCGCTTGATCTATCATACTTCCGTTCTCCTGAGAGTTGAGATCACTACCTAAGATACGCTCAAACGGTCTTTACTCTTAAAACGCTAATGTTTGACGGGTCGCGTGCGTCGCGGCACGTAACAAGCCGTCAAGCAAACGCGCCAGACCCGTCGGCGTACCTGCGCCGGTCAACGCGACAATGCAATCCGAACGTGAGACACGATAACTCTATGACCGCGTAGCTCCGGCCCGCGCGGATCATAATTACCTCGCAAGGCATCCGGTCTTCCGGCGCTTGCCCGATGCGATAAGCACTGAACAGTTGGAGGTTTAGGTTAATGCGAAGTGCAAGTCCCCTTGCCAGATCTTTCTCTGCCTCGACGAAGAGTCATAGCATGATCCGGTCAACCCGATTTCAATCTACACGCAGGCTGAGTAAAGCCGCCAGGCAGTCGGCCCGCCTGCTAGTGTGCTTGGCCCTGCTCAGTCAAGGTTTGTTGTTTACCGCCGTGCCGCGTGCCGCGGCCCAAGGCAAGCAGGCGAGCAAACAATTCAAAGACGAGCGCCGGCCAGCGCTCATCCAGAATGCGCCGGCACAACCGGCCGGGCAAGGCGTCGGCACTAAGATCGAAGGCACCCCGATCAGTCCGACTTCCGTCGGAGTGATTGACTTCAAGCAGACGGCGACGCTCATCTCGAAGCAGCCGAAGCGAACCAAGGCAGCCGTGCAGCAGCAGGTCATTCACGCGCCGGGATCAATTGACGATACACCGCCGGGCGCAATCGAGTCTGCGCCGCCAGCACCGGCCGCACCGGTTGAGCAGGTTTCACCCGCGATCCCTTCGCCCGCTCCCTCTTCATCCTTTCTAGCTCAGGACGACGTTGCGGCGGGCGGGTTCTTCTTCATTCCGCCGGACACAAACGGCGCGGTCGGCCTCGACAAGCTGTTCTCTAACACGAACAGTAACTACCGGGTGGCGGACAAGGCGACCGGTGCGGCCGCCAGCACCGTCCCGATGGAAACTTTCTGGGCCCCGACCACCGCGACCGGCCTCTTCGATCCGCAGATTCAGTACGACCCGTACAACAATCGCTGGATCGTCGTTGCCACCTCGAACGCACAGACAGCGAACTCGTCCATCGTGGTTGGTCTCTCGGACACTGCCGATCCGGGCGGCACGTACCACCTGTACCGCTTCATCGTTGGTTGCGCCGCCGGAGCCGTCGGGTGTAACGCAAACGGCGAATGGGCCGACTTCCCGATGCTCGGTTTCAATAAGAACTGGGTGGCCATTTCGGTCAACATGTTCTCCATTAGCGGGGGCACGAACGTCAATGATAAGACGCTGGTGATCGACTACCCGCAATTGCTTGGGAACACGTCGGCGGCCACGCTCTTCAGTGGCACAGCCATAGGCTTTTGTAACCATCCGGTGACAACTTTCTCGGCGACCGAGCCAACGCTCTACCTCGCGCAGCACCTGTCGAGTGGCGGGGCGACCTACAAGCTGAGCACAATCACAGGTACGCCTTCCGCGCCCGTCTTTACTATCGGCGCGACCAAGACGCGACCGGGCGGCGGCTGGACGCAGCCCGGCGGCGACATCCTGCCGCAGCAATGCATCACCGCACCGTGCCCCGCCACGAACCGCTTCCTTGACAGTGGCGACGCGCAGGTGCGCTCTAACCCGGTCTTCCGCAACGGCGGCATCTACTACGCACAGACGGTCGGCATCCCGGCTGGCGGGCTAACACACACCGCCGCGCAGTGGACGCAGCTTGACACCGCCGGCAATGTCGTTCAGGGCGGGCGCGTCGAAGACCCGACCGCGACCAACGCGAACGGCGGCAAGTGGTACGCCTACCCGTCGGTCAGCGTCAACAAGAATAACGACGTGCTGATGGGCTTCACACAGTTCGCCTCGAACCAATTCGCGTCCGCCGGCTACACCTACCGCACAGGCACAGACGCGGCGGGCACGATGCGCGATCCGGTTATCTCCAAGGCGGGCGAAGACTATTACAATAAGACCTTCGGCAGCACGCGCAACCGTTGGGGCGATTACAGCCACACGTTCGTTGACCCGTCGAACGACCGCGACATGTGGACAGTGCAGGAGTACGCGGCGACGCGCAGCCCGGCGGCCTGCGACCCGACGGTCACCTCCACCTGTAGCCGCTGGGGCACGTGGTGGGCGAAGATCGCCACACCGGCTGGCGCGGGTGATCTGCTCATCAGCGAGTACCGCACGCACGGTGCGAACGGCGCGCAAGATGAGTTCATCGAACTCTATAACAACTCCAACGCGCCGCTTACGGTCACAACTCTTGACGGCACTGCCGGCTATGCGGTCACCGCAGACGACGGCATAACGCGCTGCACTGTGCCCACCGGCACGACCATACCAGCGCGCGGGCATTACCTGTGCGCCAACAACACGGGCGGCACGGGCTATAGCCTCTCGAACTACGGCGGTGCGGGCAATGCCACGCCCAACGCAACCTATACGACTGACATCCCGGACACGTCCGGTCTCGCAGTCTTCCGCACTACGGCAACACCTGCGGCGGCTGACCGGCTCGACTCCAGCGGCCCAGCCACGGAAGCCAATGCGCTCTACAAAGAGGGCACCGGCACGATCCCGCCGCCCGCTAGCAATCTCGACTACAGCTTCGTGCGCGACCAATCAAGCACGGGCGTGCCGAAAGACACGGGCGACAATGCGAGCGACTTCCTGTTGGTTGAGCCTTTCGCCACAGCCGGAGCAAGGCTCGGCGCGGCGGGGCCGGAGAATATCACCAGCCCCATCCAGCGCAACGCCGTCATCAAAGTAGCGCTCATTGATGTCACCTGTCCCGGCAGCGGGCCGGTAGATGGGGCTGGTCATCCGACCGGACCGCCAAATGCCTGTGCCCGCCAGCGCGACACGACGCCCGGCCCGGGAGCAACTTCGAGCTTCGGCACGCTCTCGATTCGCCGCAAGTTCATTAACACCACGACCTCGCCCGTGACACGCCTGCGCTTCCGCGTCGTGGACATCACGACCGCTGCAAACGGCGCATCACCGCCCGTCGGCACAGCCGATTTGCGCCTGATCACATCAGCGCCTTATACGGCGGGCGTGTTCTCGATTGAAGGGTTGACCTTGGAAACGCCGCCGGCCCAGCCGAACGGTGGCGCTTATAACTCAACCGTCACGGTCACGCTCGGCGCGCCGCTCGGCGTGGGCAACTCGATCAACGTCCACTTCCTGCTGGGCGTGCAACAAACCGGCAGCTATCGCTTCTTCATCAACGTCGAAGCGCTGCCGTAAAGCCTGCGCATGACTCGTGGCCGCACATCCTGCTCGCCACCTAGACCGCGGGGCGCGCTCAATATCAATTGAGCGCGCCCCGCGCTTTTCGACGTGCGCCACTTTTAAAACAGCGACGGGCCAGAGGGCAGATATTGGGCGAGCCGGCCGAAGGGCGCGCTAGTGAACAGGTGCGCGTAGCCGCCGTTGAATCTGAGGCCGTGCGCGAACGCGAAACGGATCGCGTCGTGATTGCTGCCGGGCACGCGCATGCTGATCGTGCCGGCCGTGTCCATAGCCCCCTGATACGCAAGCGTGAGCAACGCAGCAGCATGCTCCGGCGCAGACCAACCGGCAGGGCCGATGGCATCGCCAGTCGTGTAGAAATAGCCGATGGGCCGGCCCCTATACAGCACTTGTCGCGCGGTGCTGTGCGGCTGCGCGAGCCAGAAGCGATGATCAACTTCGCGCCGCGTCGCGCGTATCACAACATCCAGATCGCAAACGACCGCGAGCGTCGCCGGTTCGACCGTGTAGTCCCGCGGCGGTGCGGGCAGCGTCGTCGCTGCGCCCGCGAATGTGAAGAGATGACAGCCGGGCACCATGCCGCTCTTCAAGTAGCTGGCCATCGCTGTCTGATCGGGCGACGACCAGACGAAGAACGTATTCGCGCCCGCGCGCTCGCCCGCCTGCCACACACGGCGCAGGAGCGGGCCGCCCACCCCGCCACCGACTAGATCGGCGCGCGTCCAGAAGCCGGAGAGAAACCACAGCCGGTCGCGCACGATGGCATGGCAGATGGCGACGATCTCGTGGTCAGCTTCGGCGACGTAGAAGATGCCGGTGTCGAGTATGTGCGCCCACATCAACGCGACGCCGGCGCGCGGCGGTAGGGGCAGTTCGATGTGCAGCCGCTCGTACATCTGCGCGACGGCCGTCATGAACAGATCGATCACAGCGGGCAAGTCCGCTGTAGTCGCCGCGCGATGAATCACATTGGGCATGTAGGCTTCCTCTGGTACGTTAGTACGCCTGCGAATTAATCTTCGGGGTTGAAAGAGCGCGCGGGAGAGCGTATAAGATTCCGGCATCATTTCCTAGTTGGTCAAGGTTAAAAACTTAAAGGCAGTTCGGCACGGTTGTCAGATGTCTTATCGCTCGGCGGTTGCTATCTCCGCTCAATTCGATTCACACTCATTGGAGGTCTTATGCTTCGCTCACGGAGTCTCCGCCTCGTCTTGTGCCCGCTCGCATTGCTGTGCTTCATCAGCGGCACGCATGCGCAAAGTTTCACGCTCGAACAGGTGATGAGCGCGCCGTTTCCGTCCGCCCCGGCGGTCACACGGCTGGGCGACAAGTACGCGTGGGTCTTCGACGCTGCCGGCCGGCGCAACATCTGGCTCGCCGAAGCCCCCGCCTTCCGCGCTCGCCAACTAACACTCTACACACAGGACGACGGACAGGAGATCACGGCGCTCGTCTTCGCGCCGCACGGCAATCAACTCGCTTACGTGCGCGGGGGCGACAAGAATCAGGCGGGCGAAGTGCCGAACCCGACGAGCGATCCGGCGGGCGCGAAGCAAGAGGTCTGGCTCGCGGACGTGCGCACGGGCAACACCATCCGCCTCGGCGAAGGCGACTCGCCCATGTTCTCGCCGCAGGGCGACACCGTCATTTTCAATCGCGACGACCATGCGTGGAGCGTGCCCGTGCTGGGCGGGAAAGAGAAGAAGCTGTTCGAGGTGCGTGGCGCGGTCGGCGCGCCCGTGTGGTCGCCCGACGGCGCAATGCTCGCCTTCACCTCCGCGCGCGGCGATCACTCTTTCATCTCGATCTACGAACCACGCACAGGGCGCATACGCATGCTGCAACCGAGCGTTGATCGCGACATCGCGCCGCGCTGGTCGCCCGACTCGCAACGCCTCGCCTTCATCCGGCTGTTCAACGTCACCGACACTTATTCGGCCGGCAGCGAGCGCATCGCGCCCTGGGCCATCTGGGTCGTGGATGCACAGACCGGCGCGGGGCAACAAGTCTGGCAGTCGGGTCTAAGCGAGATGGATTCGTTCTCAGGACTCGGCGATGACGAGTTCTTCCACTGGGGCGTGGGCGACCGTATCGTCTTCCGCTCCGAGCGCGACGGCTGGTCGCACGTCTATGCGATTCCTGCGCGCGGCGGCGACGCGCTGCTGCTCACGCCCGGCAGCTACGAGGTCGAGAATATCGCGTACACGCCGGACAATAGAGCCATCATCTTCGCCGCGAATAAAGACGACATTGATCGGCGTCACCTGTGGCGCGTCGAGCTTGATAGCAGCATCGCCACACCCGTCACACGCGGCGACGGGATTGAGATGGAGCCGCGCATCATCGGCAATGGGCGACAGATCATCTTTTTCCATGCGACGGCGCGCGATCCGTTCTTGCCGTACATTGCCAACATGGACGGCTCAGCCATGCGGCCGCTTGCGCCGCAAACTCTGCCCGCTGATTTCCCCGCCGCGCAACTCGTCGTGCCCGAACAAGTCATCTTCAAAGCCGCCGATGGGCAAGAGATACACGGGCAGTTGTTCAAGGCGCGCAATGCCACAGGCAAGACACCTGGCGTAGTCTTCATGCACGGCGGCCCCGTCCGGCAGATGCTGTTGGGTTGGCATTATCTCTACTATTACCACAACACCTACGCGCTGAATCAGTATCTTGCGAGTCGCGGCTACACGGTGCTGGCGGTCAACTATCGCAGCGGCATCGGCTACGGGCGCGCGTTTCGTGAAGCGCAGCATCGCGGGGCGCGCGGCGCGTCCGAGTATCAAGACATCGTGGCGGCCGGTAAATTCTTGCGTGCGCGCGATGATGTGGACGCGAAGCGCATCGGGCTATGGGGCGGTTCTTATGGCGGCTACCTGACGGCGCTCGGACTCGCACGCGATTCCGATCTGTTTGCGGCGGGCGTTGATCTGCACGGCGTCCACGATTGGGGGCAGACGGTTGCGGGGCTGCGCGTGCCGCTCGACTCGGCGGAGCGCGCGAAGCTGGCGCGCGAGTCGTCGCCGATCTCGGCGGTCAATAGATGGCGGTCGCCCGTCTTGCTGATTCATGGCGACGACGACCGCAACGTCGCCTTCAGCCAGACCGTCCTGCTCGTGCGCCGCTTGCGCGATGAAGGCGTCGAGTTCGAGCAACTGATCTTCCCCGATGAGATACACGACTTCCTCCGTCATCAAGACTGGCTGCGTGCCTATCATGCAACGGCGGATTTCTTTGATCGCAAGCTGAAGTGAGGTCAGTACCGCCTGCGGTAGCGGGCGGGTGTTAGTTGCGTTGAAAAGACCCGCCCGCTACCGCAGGCGGTACTGACTTAACTAAGGAGCCTACCATGTTGAAACGAGCCTCGTTGACAGTCTTGTTGTGTGTCGCCGCGTGTGTGTTTGCGTGGGCGGGTGAAGGGAAGCGGTTGACGGTTGAGGATGCGTTGGCGTTTGTGGACGTGAGCGCGCCGCAGTGGTCGCCGGACGGTAAGCTGATTGCATTCACAGTCACGGAATGGAATCGGAAAGATTATCGCCGCGACACGCACATCTATCTCGTCAACGCGACGGGCGGCGAGCCGGTCAAGCTCACGAACGGCGAGCGCGGCGAGTCGCAACCGCAATGGTCGCCCGACGGCACGCGCCTCGCTTTCCTCGCCAGCCGCGACGCGCCGAATCCGTCTGCGCCGGCCGCCGCGCCGCGCAATCAAATCTGGCTCATCTCCGTGCTAGGCGGCGAGGCGGAGAAGTTGACCGACGAAGAAGTGGGCGTCGCACAGTTTCGCTGGTCGCCCGACGGCAAACAGATCGCTTACGTCGTGCGCGACACGCCGAAAGACAAAGCGGAGCGCGACAAACGCAAGAAGGATAAGTTCGACGCTATCGTGGTGGACAGCGACTTCGTCTATTCGCATCTGTGGTCTATCGATGTCGGCACGAAGCAGAAGCGGCGCGTGACCGAAGGCACGTTCACCGCGTCCGATCCGCAATGGTCGCCCGATGCAAAGCAGATCGCTTTCGTCGCCGGTAAGCAAGGCACACAAGAGTCGAGCTTCACGGACATCGCGGAGGATCGCAACACGGACATTTTCATCGTGCCCGCCGCGGGCGGCGCAGCGCGGCAACTGACGAACAATCCCGGCCCCGACGAGTCGCCGCGTTGGTCGCGCGACGGACAAAGGCTCGCTTATCTCGCCAGCCCCGATCCGATGTCGTGGGCCGAGAAGACCGAGTTGATGCTGATTGATGCGGCGGGCGGCGCGGCGCGCAATCTGACGGGCGCTTATGAAGATTCCATCAACGGCGCGCCGAAGTGGTCGCCCGATGGCAGTATGCTCTATGCGGCTGGGGCGAACGGCGTCTATGGGCAACTCCTGCGCGTCCCCGTAGCGGGTGGCGCGCCGCAAGCCGTATTCGAGACGCGCGGCGCATACGGCGCAGTCGATCTCGCGCGCGATGGCGGGTCGCTCGTCTTCACCTACAACAACGCGAAAGAGCCGAGCAACATCTGGCTCGCTTCAGCCACGGGCCAGAACGCGAAGCAGTTGACGTTCTTCAATCCGCAGGTGAAAGAGTTCGCGCTCGCGGACACGGAAGTCTTGAAGTGGGCCGCGCCCGACGGCTTGGAGATCGAAGGGTTGCTGGTGAAGCCGGTCGGTTATGTCGCAGGGCAACGCTATCCGACGATCCTGTTGATCCACGGCGGCCCGTACGGGCAGTTCTCGTTCGGCTACACGCGCAACGCGCAACTCTATGCCGCGCATGGTTACGCCGTGCTGATGCCGAACCCGCGCGGCTCGACCGGCTACGGACATAAGTTCGAGACGGCGAACGTGCGCGACTGGGGCGGCAAGGATTATCAAGACCTGATGGCGGGCGTGGACGAAGTGATCAAACGCGGCGTGGCCGATCCTGCTCGCCTCGCGGTGATGGGCGGCTCTTATGGCGGCTTTATGACATTCTGGACGATCACGCAGACCGACCGCTTCAAGTGTGCTATCGGGCACGCTGGGATTAGCGATTGGTATGGCTTCTTCGGCCAGACCGACGTGCCTGATTTGATGACCTATGGCCTCGGCGGTCTGCCGTGGACGGCGCGCGAGACGTATGCGAAGTGGTCGCCGATGACGTATGTTGATCGCGTCAAGACGCCGATCATGATCACGCACGGCGAGCAAGACCGGCGCGTGCCTATTCAACAGGGCGAGCTTTATTATCGCGCGCTCCGTCGGCGCGGCGTCGAAGTCATCTTTGTCCGCTACCCGCGCGAGCCGCACAGCATCTCCGAGCCGAATCACCAGATCGATCTCGCGAGTCGCCAGCTTGCATGGCTTGACAAGCACTTGCGCTAAGCACGTGCGCGACTAAAATCATCAACCGGTAAAAGCACAGCGACCAGTGAGTAGTAGCGTCCTCATTGCAACGAGACAGCGTGAGGCATGAACAAACAGCCTAACAATAGCAGCACGCCCACTGCCGCTGGCACTTGGCGTGCTTATATTGTTAAGCTGTTTGTGCTATGAAACTTAAAATATGCTTCAGCTTTATCGCTTTACCAGTATTCCTGCTCACCGTCTGGCAGAGCGGTACGGGCCAACATCAGAGAAAAAAACACCGAGCACCAAAAGCTGCGATGAATAAATTGCAACCGGGCACATGGGGCGGCGCGCACATCAGCGTGGAAGTCACCGAGCGCGGCGCGCGGCTTAACTATGACTGTGCCCACGGAACGATTGATGAGCCGATCAGTCCCGACCAAGGCGGCAAGTTCGCGGTTAATGGAACGCACAAGAGAGAGCGCGGCGGGCCTCTGCGCAGGGACGATGATAACGGTGGTCAGCCGGCGCGTTACACCGGCACTGTCGCAGGCCAGACGATGACACTCACCGTCACACTCACAGACACGCAGGAAGTCGTCGGCACCTACACGGTCACGCGCGGCCAGAGGCCACGCATTGTCAAGTGTATGTAGCAGCCTGCTGGCAAGCGGCGGCGGCCATGCACCGGCACGGACAGGTTGCGTCACCTCA
>JANMAD010000683.1:0-1870 GCA_031359515.1 Acidobacteriota bacterium
CACGCTCGTCAAGAAGGGCACCTACAAAGTTAGCTTTGACGATCAGAGCGGTGAACTGACGCTCTGGCGCGGCAGCAAACTCGTCGCCAAGACCACGGCGCGGCTGGAAGAGTACAAGCGCACTTCGTTCTACGCTCCGGCCTACAAGACCAAACGGGAAAGTGACGGCGGCGCACTGATATTGACGAGCGTCTACCTCGGCGGCGCGTACGCAGTCATCGGCGCGGGCGGCGGCGCGACCACCGGCTCAAACATGCAGTAGTCACGATTGGTCAGAACCGTCTGCTGCAAGCGGCGGGTCTTAGTCGCCCACGCAAGCGGACGCACGCTAGTCGCAAGACCGGCGCGCGTCCGCTTTGCTTTTACCGTCTGGTGTTATTTATCGGGCGGGCGTACAGACCGACGATGCGCGCGATGGCGCGGCGGCAGACGGCGCAGAAGTGATCCGTGCGTGAGAACATGATGCAGTCAATTTCGGGCCGGTAATAACCGCGCGCCTCATACAGCGCGCCCTCGAACGCGCCGACGCGGCCCACGTAGCGCTCACCCGCAAACATACGTTGCTCGTGCATCAACTCCGTGCGGAAGAGCGCCTCCATCTCCTGCTCCGGGCGTTTGTCCTTGCGTAGTTGGCGGCGGCGTTGCTGAATCTCGCCGGAATAGTTTTCGTAAACCTCTTTGCCCCACGGCGTCGGCAGCGGCGTGTCGGGCGCAACAAGGTCGCGCCATTTCAGCGCGGCCGGATCGAACAACGCGGTGACGTTCGGCTCCCACGGCTCTGTGCGCTCAGCGGCCGGCGCGTAAGCGACCGCCGACGTGTAATACTCGTCCGCCAGTCCCGCGAAGTGATGCCCGAACTCGTGGACGAAGACGTAGTTCGCCCATGCGTTATCCACCGCGACGGTGCTGTAGAGATTGAAGATGCCGCCACCGCCATAGGTGCGATTGTTGGCCAGAATCTCGATGAACTCGTAAGGCGCGAAGGCCGCCACTTTGCGCAGTGCGCGATTGTCGAAAGACAAGATGTAGCGTTCAGAACCGAAGGCGTCGTAAGTCGCACCCACGGGCGAATCGCGATAGACGCCGGTCGAAGGGCGCGCGATGCCGGAGGCGTTGGCGGGCGGGCAGAGACCCCAGACGTTGAAGTCGCGCCGATGCTCTTTGAACGGCGAAGTGGCGAACAGCACTTCCGTCAGCCGGCGCGCGTCGCGCACGAACTTCGCTTGTTCGGCAGCCGTGTAACCGTCGCCGAGCAGCAAGAGATCAACTTTTGTGGCCGACGGCCCCGATTGCTGGATCGTGATGAGCGGTGCAGGCGCAGGTGTCCGCGCGCGATCAATGAAGATGTCTGTCGGATCAATAACGGTTGACCACACTTCACGAAACATATTCTGCGCGTCGCGCTGCTTGAGCACGATGCGAACCGGCGCATTCGGCGCGGGGAAACGGAGCGACTCGCTGAAGGTGCGCTGCATAGTCTTCGCCTCATCCGTCGTCTCCCATTCGCCATAAATGGACGCGAACCCGCGTGAATACAGCACCCGCGCACTCTTCTCGTCGCGGACTTCAAAGAAATATTTGCCCAGATTCGTCTCGTCAATCGCGCGCTGCGGATCGCCGGGCCACGCGCGCGGCTCGATCACAACGCGGTCAACGCTGAACACTTCTTGCGCCGCGTTGCCCGTGTGATAGAAGTCCAAACGCATCGTCTGCGGCGCGGTGGCAGCCGAGACCACGACGGCGCACAGGAAGAATAAAGTCGGGAGCGTTAACGCACGAAGAATTTGTTTACGCATAATCCTCATTATCATGAAGTCAGTACCGCCTGCGGTAGCGGGCGGGTCTTGTCATCATAACTAATACCCGCACG
>JANMAD010000696.1:0-16491 GCA_031359515.1 Acidobacteriota bacterium
TGACGAATTGAAACAGCGGTTCCCGACGGACACGTTGCTTAATAAAGAACGGTTGCCGTTGATGCACGCGCGGCTCGAAATGCAGCGCGGCAATCCGGCTCAGGCGCTTCAGTTGTTAGAAACGGCTAGACTGTTTGAGGGCTGTCTTTTATTCCCGATTGTCTACCTTCGCGGCCAAGCCTATCTCTCGCAACGAAAGGGATCGGAGGCTGCGGCTGAGTTCCAGAAGCTGCTCGACAACCGGGGATGGCAGGTTAATTCCGCACTGTATCCGCTTGCGCATTTGGGCGCGGCGCGCTCTGCCCTGCTGCAAGGCGACCCGGACAAAGCGCGTCAGGCTTATCAGAATTTCTTTGTGCTCTGGCAAGATGCCGACCCCGACCTCCTCGTGCTGCTAGAAGCAAAGAAAGAGTACGAGGAGCTGGAGTGATTCGACCTTTGTAAGTTGTCACCTGCCATCGTTGATGACGATTGAAGCCGGAACAAAACTCGGTCGCTACGAAATCCGCGCGCTGCTCGGTGCGGGCGGGATGGGCGAGGTCTATCTGGCCGAAGACACCGAGCTAGAACGCCCGGTCGCATTGAAGTTGCTGCTGGCTGACGCAGCCGCCGATCAGGAACGGCTACTGCGTTTCGTGCAGGAGGCGAAAGCTGCCTCCGCGCTCAATCATCCGAACATTCTGACCGTCTATGAGATCGGGCAGGTGGCTGAACAGCGCTTCATCGCCACGGAGTTCATCCGCGGCGAGATGCTGCGTGCGCAACTCGCGCGCGCACGCCACTCATTGCGCGAGTGCTTCGACATTGCGCTGCAAGTGGCGGCGGCGCTCGCGGCGGCGCACGAGGCGGGCATCGTGCATCGCGACATCAAGCCGGAAAATATCATGGTGCGCCCCGACGGGCTGGTGAAGATTTTAGATTTCGGATTAGCGAAACTGACGGAGCGGAACACCGTCGGGCAGACATTTGATCCGACTGCGCCGACGCGCGCAGGTGTCCACACCATGCCGGGCGCGATTATGGGCACAGCCCACTACATGTCGCCCGAACAAGCGCGCGGGTTGGAGGCTGACGAGCGTACGGACATCTGGAGCTTGGGCGTCGTCCTTTACGAGATGCTCACGGAGCATGTGCCGTTTACGGGTGAGACGGTAACCGATGTCCTCGTCGCGATTCTACAGAGCGAGCCGTCGCCGCTCGCGAGCTACGAGCCGAACGTGCCCGCCGAGTTGCAGCGCATCGTTCGGAAGGCGCTGCAAAAGAAGCGCGACGAGCGCTACCAGACGATCAAAGACCTGCTGCTCGACTTGAAAACACTGAAACACGAGTTGGAGTTCGCGGAAGAGATTGAGCGCTCCGCCATCCCGAACGCGCCCCGCCAGCCCGCCGTGCCGGGCGGCGCACGGCGGGCTGGTGGTGGCGCAACCGTGCGCGGCACGGCGGCGACTGCCATCGTGCATCCATCCGCGGCCGGTGTGACGTTTGACCGAGCCGCGTACCCGACTTCGAGCGCCGAGTACGTCGTCAGCGAGATCAAGCGGCACAGGACGGGCGCGCTCGTCACGCTTGCACTCCTCGTCGGCGGCGTCGCCACGCTCGCATATGGCCTCTACCGCTTCGCCGCGCCGCATGAGTTCAGCGCCCAGTTCCAGAAAGTAAAATTCACGCGGTTGACGGCGGTCGGCAACGCGGACAGCGTGACCATCTCACCCGACGGCAAGTTCATCGCCTACGTGCAAGTCGAGAGTAAGCGGAGCAGTCTCTGGACAAAAGCAATCGCGACCGGCAGCCAAGTGCAGATCGTGCCGCCGGCCGAAGACATTTCCCTGTCCGACACGACTTTCTCCCTTGATGGCGACTACGTCTACTACCTGCGGCAGGAAGGAGATGGCACGCCCAACCTGTATCAAATTCCGGTGTTGGGCGGCACGCCCAGGAAAGTGTTGGCGGGCATCATCAGCCCGGTCACCTTCGCGCCCGATGGCAAGCGGCTCGCATTCGTGCGCCAACTCCCGGACAACACGGGGACACAATTGCTCGTGGCCAACGCCGACGGCAACAACGAACGCATCTTGGCCACACGTCCGCTCACGGACAGATTTCTTGAGTACGGCGCGTCATGGTCGCCTGACGGCCAGACCATCGCCATCGGGGCTTACAGCACGGAGGGCGGCGCGCATCACGCCACTGTATTCGGCGTCGCGGTCACGGGCGGCGCGGTCAAACCGCTCACGCAACAAGGTTGGCGCGTGGTCGGGCGTATGGCTTGGTTCAAGGACGGCAGCCGGTTGGCGTTCGTGGCCACCGAGCAGTCAAAAGAGAACGCGCAAATCTGGCAACTCGCATATCCAGGCGGTGAAGTGCGGCGCATCAGCAACGATTTGAGTAAATACGACTACCCCAGTCTCAGCCTGACGGCGGACAACAGCGCGTTGGTGACGGTACAGGATCAACTCACCTCTACGATCTCAGTCGCGGCGAGCAACGACCCCGCACACGCGCGCCAGCTCACTTCCCGGAATGATACCTATGACGGTTATTACGGCGTGACGTGGACGCCGGACGGGCAGATCGTTTACGTCTCCGCCGCGAGCGGCAACTGTGACATCTGGCTCATGAACGGCGACGCCAGCAGCCCCAGGCAACTGACGGATTCGCCCGCCTTCGATTACTTCCCCACCGTTTCACCCGACGGTCGTCACATC
This sequence comes from Acidobacteriota bacterium, assembly GCA_031359515.1. Classification (GTDB taxonomy): domain Bacteria; phylum Acidobacteriota; class Blastocatellia; order Pyrinomonadales; family Pyrinomonadaceae; genus QHXQ01. The sequence continues at coordinate 2,706 of JANMAD010000696.1, forward strand.
ATCTTCGTGTCGAACCGCAACGGGAAATATAACCTCTGGCGCATGAACATTGATGGCGGCGAGCAGACCCAACTCACCCATAGCGAACTGGACTTTTACCCCGTCGTCTCGCCGGACGGGCGGTGGGTCGTTTACGAGGCCGTATCGGACAAACCTAATATTTGGAAAGTCCCGCTTGAGGGTGGCGTGCCGGTGCGGGTGAGCGATAGGCTGGCCGGTTTCCCGGTCGTCTCGCCAGACGGCGAGTTGATCGCGTACTGGAGCTACCAATCGCCCGGTGAGAAGAGCCACGTCGTCATCATTCCCTTTGAAGGCAGCGCACAAGTGCAGGTGCTGGAATTCAACCCGCAATCTTATCCGTGGCTGCGTTGGTCGCCCGATGGGCGCTCGCTGATTTACGTCAGCGCCAGTCAGGGCGGCGCGAACCTCTGGCGCTTGCCGCGCGACGGCAGCCCGCAGCAACAGTTGACCAACTTCCCGGCAGACCAAATCTGGTATTTCGATTTCACACGCGACGGCAAGCAGTTCATCTGCTCGCGCGGCACAAAATCCAGCGACGCTGTGATGATCAGCGAAGAGAGATGACGCGGCTCGGCGCAGGTACGCACGCGGCTCAGTCGCTACGAGATTCTCATGCTGCGCGGCGTGAGCTTCGCGCTGCTGCGTGCGCGCCCGGCGGGAGCGCGGCGCGCTCAAGTTAAAAAGCGATTTGCAGCGGGCACGCTAGGGCCACCCGCATGCATCTTTAAGACTCGCGTCGCCACCGCTTGGCCGAGCTTACTCGCGCCCGCAAAAGAACGCGCCGCCTATCCCAACGTTAGGTGTGCGTGCCTTGCGGCGAGAGTATAATGCGCTTATGAAAGACAGTAATGCTTAGGGAGGTGACTTATGCGCCGCGTGATAGAGGCGATATTCAAGGACGGCGAAGTGCGCTCGCTTGAGCCGCTCGACCTGTCTGATGACACGCGCCTGAGAATTCTCATCGAGCAGGCAGACGGAGCAGATGCCGGCGCTGACGTGCGGCGACAGAGCGACCCACTAGCGACGATCTACGAACTCGCCGCAGACGCCGGCCCCAGCGATTTAGCTGTTAATCTGGATCACTATCTCTACGGTCTGCCGATGCAAAAATGAGTCGTGCCTATTTATAAAATTGTCATGCGGGCGCATGGCGTTACGGAAGCGCTCACGGCGGATCATCATTTCGAGCAGGCTGCGTTTACGCGACTGCTCTGAACAGGAAGTTGGCAACTTCTTATGCGCGTCACCATCGGGCAGATCAATACGACGAACGGCGATTACGCAGGCAATGTGGAAAAATGTCTGCGCGCGATTGAACAGGCGAAGCAGGACAAGAGCGATCTGGTCGTGCTGCCGGAAGTCGCGGTGCAGGGTTATATGTCGTTCGACTGGTTTCTCGACCGCGATGTGGTGGCGCACGTGACCGAGCCGCTGGATAAAATTATAGCGGCCAGCGCAGGCTTAACCGTCGTCGTCGGCACGGTGCGGCCGAACGAGTCGCCGCAGGGCCGCCGGTTGTTTAATTCGGCCGCCGTGATCAGCGACGGCAAGCTGGTCGGTTATGCCGATAAGACTCTGCTGCCGGAGTACGACGTGTTCGACGACCCGCGCTACTTCGAGCCGGCGCGCGAACGGCGGCTGTTTGAGATCAATGGGCAGCAGATCGGCATCGCCGTCTGCGAGGATTTCTGGAACGACAAGACGTTCTGGCGCGAACGGCTCTATGCGAACGATCCGGCCGACGAGTTGCTCGCTATGGGCGCGCAGGTATTGCTCTCGATCAATGCGTCGCCGTTCAATCGTGGAAAGATGGGCATGCGCTGCCAGATGGTGTCGCATCGCGCGCAGATGGCGGGCGTGCCCGTCGTCTTCGTCAACCTCGTCGGCGCGAACGACGGCGTCATCTTCGACGGCGCAAGCATCGTCACCGATCACAAGGGGCAGATCATTTTGCAAGCGCCGCCGTTTGAAGAATTTTACGGCACGGTCGATCTCGACTGCGACACGTGCGACACGCGCTGTCTGCCCGGCGACGACATCGCGACCGTCCACGACGCGCTGGTGCTGGGCATACGCGACTACGCGCACAAGAATCGTTTTGCGCGCGTGGTGCTTGGTCTCTCCGGCGGGATTGATTCGGCGGTCGTGGCGGCGCTCGCGTGCGAAGCCATCGGCGCGGAGAGTGTGCTGTCGGTGATGATGCCGTCGCCATTCTCTTCGCGCGGCAGCGTGGATGATTCAATCGCGTTGGGCCGCAATCTAGGCATGCCCACTATCGAGCGGCCGATCTCGCAGGCGTATGAAGTGCTGATCGCAGAGTTGGGCCTCAGCAAACCGGCGACGCCCGCCGAAGAGTTAGCGCGGCAGAACACGCAGTCGCGTCTGCGCGGTAACATCCTGATGGCCGTGTCGAACGCCGAAGGGCGACTGCTGCTCTCAACCGGCAACAAGTCCGAGCTTGCGCTTGGCTATTGCACGCTCTACGGCGACACTAACGGCGGCTTGGCCGTCATCGGCGACTTGTTGAAGACTGAAGTTTACAACCTCGCGCGCTACATCAACCGCGAGCGTGAGATCATTCCCTCCGCGATCATAGACAAACGCCCGTCGGCCGAGCTTGCGCCCGATCAGTTCGACGATCAATCGCTGCCGCCCTACGACCTGCTCGATCCGATCCTCAAACTCTACTTCGAGCAAAAGGCCACGCCCGAAGAGATCATCAACGCGGGCCACGACGCCACGCTCGTCTATGACGTGCTCAACCGCGCCGAAGCGCCGGCCAACGAGTTTAAGCGTCGCCAACTCCCACCCACGCTCATTATCTCGCGCAACGCCATCGGCATCGGTCGTCGCCGTCCCGTCACACATCGCTATCGTCGCCACGTCCTCAACGCCGTTGTGCGCGCCGCCGAAGCACAAAGTTGAGCATGGCAAATTAAGCGCGCGTAGCTTGCGCTCGCCCGACCTTGCGCCCTGCTCTGGCACGCGGGCTGCTTAGTAGTTATGAACCGACGGGCGCGGCGTATAGTTTCCGCGCACCGCCGGGTAGAATCAGACACAAGCTGTCTTGAAGTCAGCGACAGGCAAAGCTCTCCCTTCGCCTGATTCAGTCAATAACGTGAACAGTCAGCGTGAAAAGGAGAAGAGATAATGACACGATGGTTGAAAGCTACGACACTCGCGCTCGCGCTGCTCGGCTGCGCGGCGCTGCCGACGCAGGCACATAACGGGCACGGGAAGCACAAACACGGGCGGCGCACGTTTTTGACGCGCCATGCGAACAGCGCGAACCCGACGCCGGGCATCCCGCGCCGCGTTGCCCGCGGGCGTAACCGGCATCCGGGCACACCGCGCGGCCCCATCGGCAACGTGGGTGGCACAGGCTCCGTCTTCCACGACAATCGTGGGCGCGGGCATGGTCACGACGATATGCTCCGCACCGAGCGCAACCGTGACCGGGACTTGGCCGGAGCAGTCGGGCACGGCGTCGGCATGGGTCGCGGCGGCGGGCACGGGCACGGGAAGAGACCGTAAGCGCTAGCGGACTGCAACGTACGACACAGCCCTGATAGGGGCGAAAGAGACGCCACGCGCATTTCTTTCGCCCCGGTCGGGGCTTGTTTGATTTTGGGTATGCCTGCTGCCGCCGCTTACGCGATATGAGCTATGAGTCTATTACCCCTCATGGAGTTGATGCGATTGAGACGAGCGTAGGTGCGCTTGTGATCGCTTCGTGGCCGAGGGCAGTGTCGAGTTCGGCGGCGAGGTCGGCGACCACGGGCGCACAGCGTTTGAAGTCGAAGAGTTTCGGATCGAGCAGGTGCGAAGGGATAGCGTTGCCGAGCGCAGTGAGCATCGAGCTGCGTACGTGCGGAATCTCTGCTTCAAGTTCCGTGAGCAGTTGTTTGATGCGTGCGCGTTTGAGGTTCGGCTGCGCGCCGCAGAGGTCACAGGGGATCAGCGGAAACTGTTTCTGTGCGGCGTACTCCGCGATGTCCGTTTCGCGGCAGTAAGCGAGCGGGCGGATGACCGTGTTGCGGCCGTCGTCGGAGCGCAGGACGGGCGGCATGGCTTTGAGCGTGCCGACGTAGAAGAGATTCAAAAGGAACGTGGCGATGATGTCGTCGGCGTGATGGCCGAGCGCGATCTTGGTGCAACCTTCCGCCACCGCAGTGTTGTAGAGGATGCCGCGTCGCAAACGCGAGCAGACCGAGCAATAGGTCTTGCCTTCAGGCACGAGCCGTTTGACGACCGAGTAGGTGTCGCGCTCGATGATGCGAAAGTCTACGCTACGTGCAGTTAAATAATCGGGCAGCACGTGCGCCGGAAAGTTCGGTTGTTTCTGATCGAGATTGACAGCGAGCAGATCGAATTTAACGGGCGCACGCTCGCGCACGTCGAGTAAAAGATCGAGCAGCGTGTAGCTGTCCTTGCCGCCGGACAGACAGACCATGATGCGGTCACCGTCCGCGATCATGCCGAAGTCAGCAACGCACGCGCCCATCTGGCGCAGTAGTTTGGTTTTTTTCTGGCTCGCAATAGACATTGATGATCGTTCGCGCGCTGCTCCGGCTATGCGTAAAATTTGCTGCGCGCAGCAAGTATCGCTTATGACGCGGGCGCGGTTCAACTACCCGTGCGTCCGGTCGCAACCGCAGCGCAATCATCTTTCAACGGGCACGCAACCATCTGCGCGGCAGCAACGGTTATAGTCTGAGGCAAGCAACAGAGAGCATTCCTTCACTGCGAAGGTACAAGCTAGGAGGCGTTGGGCTTTGGGGGAGCCTGGCGTCTCCTAATTTTTTGTCGGCTGCTTGACTTGCGCGTCCGCGCCCAAGACAATGGGCGCGGAATTTGCCGCCGGTGGCTCGCATCTCACCTGATGTTCTGGGTGCGCGGGTAATTTCCTCGCAACAGCCATCCGTTCGTGTCCTCGCTTGACCGCCGGATGCCAATCTCGTTTTAAGCAAAAAGGAAATAAAGATGTTCCCTCGAAAGTTCTTCCCTCTGGCGTGCGCGCTGGCGCTCGCCGTCTGTGCGCTCGGCGCGGCGCACGCAATCGCAGCGGGCGGCGAGATCGCCGGCACGGTCACTGACCCGAAAGGCGCGCTCGTCGTCGGCGCAAACGTGACTGTGACTGACACGGCCACCAACAAGACCTTCAGCGCAATCACCGACGCGCAAGGCCGTTACCGCGTCGCCGTCCCCGCCGGCAGTTACAAGGTGACGGTCGCGGCGAAGGGCTTTGCGGACGCGCAGTCCGCGAACGTCACGGTCGCGGAGAGTCAGACCGCGAGCGCGGATGTGCGGCTCGAAGTCGCGGCGGTTGATGCGGGCAGCGTCAACGTCACGGCGGCAGGCCGAGGCCTGATGGGCGGCGGCGATGCAGTCTATCAATCGCTGCGCCAGCCGGGCGAGTTCGGCGGCCCCTACGCCACCGTCAATAATCTCGTCTTGCAACGCGATGCGGCCACCTTCACCCTGCGCAGCGGCGAATTGTATTTCGCCGCGCCGGTCGAAGGGCGCAACGTGGGCGCGGTCTTCATCGGCGAGGGCACGGTTGAGTTGACGCCGCCCACTGCGGCCGAAAAACAGAGCCTCGCCATCTTCACCAAAGAGCCGAAGCTCAGCGAGCAGTTCACGCAACTCGTCTTGCGCTTCACCGATCAGACGTTCGCCGAGGTCAAGCAGTCGGCGAGCGCGACGATGGGCACGGGCGGCGCGCAAGCCGCGCGGGCGCGCGACATCTTCCGCGATAACCAATCGCTCCTACGCAAAGAACTGCGCAGCAACATAGACCTGCGCACGCTCACCGATCTCTATAACCCGGAGCGCCCCGGCTACTTCACCGCGTTCATCAACGGCAAGCGCTTCAACAAGCTTGTCTATTGCGTCGATCCGCTCGGCAACCAGTCCTTCGGTCTCGCGCCCGAAGAAGTCATGCTCTTGAGCTATGGCGACACTGATGGCGGGTTCTGGACTTCGTTCCACTTGGCCGCCGAGTACAAGAACGGCACGGCCAACAGTTCACAGGACACACGCCTGTTCGACATCTCGCGCCACGAGATTGACGCAACCATCTCCGGCACGAAACTCACGGCCACGGATCAATTGACGATGCGTGCGCTCGTCCCCGGCACGCGGGTGCTGCCGTTCGATCTCTTCAGCACCTTGCGCGTCAACAGCGTGCAGGACGAGCAGGGGCACGCGCTCGTTTTTATCCAGGAGGATAAGAACAAGGATGCCGACTTTGCCGTCATCCTGCCGCAGGGCCTCGCGGCGAATCAGACCTTCAAGCTGACCGTGCAGTATGCGGGCGAGGGCGCGCTCAGAGATTCAGGCGGCGGCAATTTCGTCCTGCTGCCGCGCTCGACGTGGTATCCGAATAACGCCGGCAGCTTCGGCGACCGCGCCACGTTTAGTGTGACCTACCATTATCCGAAGAGCATGATGCTGGTCGGCACGGGCGCGCTAGAGGGGACGGAGACGCAGGAGGGCGATCAGAAAGTTGCCAAGTGGACAAGCGGGCAGACGGAGTTGGCGGTGGCGGGTTTCAACTTCGGCCGCTTCAAGAAGAAAGAGTTTGCGGACAAGGACACAGGTCTCAACATAGAGTTCTACGCCAACACCGAAGTGCCTGATGCAGTGCGGCAGATGCAGTTGGAGATCGAACGGGCCGAGGCGGCCGGCATCAAGACCGGCACCACGCTCGGCTCGATCTCGACGACGGGTATGGCCGGGCAAGCCATCGCCGACGCCGAGAACGCGACGCGGCTCTATAACGCTTACTTCGGCAAGACCGCGTTCACGCGGCTCGCCATGACGCAGCAGCCGTTCGCTAACTTCGGCCAAGCTTGGCCGACGCTCGTCTTCATGCCCTACACCGCCTTCATTGACACGACGCAGCGCGTGCAGATGTTCGGCATCCGCGGCGGCACGGACACTTTCTGGCGCTACGTCGCGCCGCACGAGGTCGCGCATCAATGGTGGGGGCATACCGTCGGCTGGTCGAGCTATCGCGATCAGTGGATGAGCGAAGGCTTCGCCGAGTTCTCCGCCTCGCTCTATGTGCAGTTCATCCGCAAAGAGCCGGATAAATTCATTGACTTCTGGGAGGAGCAACGCCGGCGCATCACCGAAGCGACGCCGGCCACGAAGGGCATCAAGCCCTATACCATCGGCCCCGTCACGCAAGGCTTCCGCCTGAGCAACGCCAAGACGCAGGCCGCTTATCAACTGCTCGTCTATCCGAAGGGCGCATACATCCTGCACATGATCCGCATGATGATGTTCGACTCGCGCGCGGGCGGCGATCAGAAATTCATGGCCATGATGCACGACTTCATCCAGTCGCACTACAACAAGGATGTCTCGACCGAAGACCTCAAACAGATCGTCGAGAAGCACATGACGAAGAGCATGGACTTGGACGGCAACGGGCGCATGGACTGGTTCTTCGACGAATGGGTCTATGGCACGGACATGCCGAGCTACAAATTCGAGTACCAGATCAGCGGCAACAGCCTCTCGGGGCGGCTGACGCAGTCGGGCGTGCGCGACGACTTCAAGATGGTCGTGCCCATCTATCTCGATTTCGGCAAGGGCTGGATCAGGCTCGGCTCGGCCGGGATGAGAGGCAATCAGACCATTGAGATTCCGGCCACGCCGCTGCCGGAAGCGCCCAAGCGCGCCGCCGCCATCGCCTTCAACGATGTGCTCGCGCTGAGCGTCGAGAATAAGAAGATGTAACGAAGCCAGTGATAAGTGATGAGTGACGAGTGACGAGTGACGAGTGACAAGTTAACAATCTGCTTGCCCCTCACTTGTCACTTATCACTGCTTTCCTCTTGTCACCCCGCAAGCTTCGGTCTATCATCACGGCCGCGTAACAAGCGCCAGTTGGCGCGGGCCCAGCGCGACATAGGCTGAATGGAGTCACGCGCCCGCGCGCCGGATGCAATCGTTCTCGTAATAGCCAGAGAGACGGCCCGCGCCGTCGCCACGCACTACCACCATAGGTCGGCATTAAGCCGGGCGGCAGTTGCGCCGCGAGTTAAAGTCAGCGCGGGCGGGTCTATTTATCAGCGAAGGAGAAGAGATGTTCAGACCGGGACGAAATACCAAAGAGCAGGCGAGCGAGCCAATCGCCGAGCAGCCACCACCACCGGCTTACGGCCACCCCGCGTCGCCGCCAGCCGCCGCTTATGATCGTATCCCCGAAACAACTTCCACCGGAGCATACAACCCGATGAGCGACACGCAAGCGAATAACACACGCGCCTACAGCGAGAGCGAATCGCTCGCGCGCGACATCAAAGAAGGCACACTGAGCGGCTTCGTCGGCAACGGCACGACGCTGACGGGCGAGGCAAACTTTAAAGGCATGCTGCGCGTTGACGGCCACCTGTCGGGGCGCGTCAGTTCACAGGACGGCACATTGATCGTCAGTTCGGGCGGACAAGTTGACGCCGACGTAGAGGTCTCGGTCGCGCAGATTTACGGCACGGTCAACGGCGACGTGATCGCCTCGAAGCGGATCGAGTTGGGGCGCGTCGCGCGCGTCACCGGCAACATCCAGACGCCCGCGCTCGTCATCGAGCAAGGCGCAATCTTCGAGGGCAGTTGCCGCATGGAGCACATCCGCGACGCGCAGGCGCAGGAAGAAAAACGCGCCGCCTCCGCCGCGAGTGGCGGCAGCAGCAGCACTACGGCCAGCAGCCCGACCGCGCCGACCAGCAGCAGCCCGACGACGAGCACTGCGCCGAAGCCCGACGCCAACAAACCGGCGGACAAACCCGCCGACCCGGCCAACAGTCAGACCGGCGCGCCGAAGCCCGCGTCCATGATCACTTAGCGGCGGCAACATGGCCGCGAAAAGTTAAAGCGCGTGCGCGCGGAACTATCTGCGCGCACGCGCTTTTCCATTCACTGCGCGCAGACAAATTCTGTGCGCGCAGCAACGTTGCAGCACCGTTGTGCGCTTTCGCCGCCAGGCAGTTCTGAGCAGTCGCCTTGAGTCGCACGCGCGCACCTGTGTAGAATGGGGCTTGAGACTAACAATCGAAGTATCCCCGCCTGAAGCGGAACTTCGCTACTCCAACCGATAGGAATCATTGAGACACGTTATGAGTACCGTCATTGATACGCCGCCGCCTGCGCACATCGAGAAGCATCACGAAGAGGTCGAGACCGTCACCATTCGCTTCGCGGGCGATTCGGGCGACGGCATGCAACTCACGGGCACGCAGTTCACCAACACTTCGGCCGTGCTGGGCAACGACATCTCGACGCTGCCCGATTTCCCCGCCGAGATTCGCGCGCCCGCCGGCAGTCTGCCCGGCGTCTCCGGTTTTCAGTTGAACTTCTCTTCACAGGACATACGCACGCCCGGCGACGAGCCGAACGTGCTCGTGGCGATGAACCCAGCCGCGCTCAAAGTTAATCTGAGCGATTTGGAAGAGGGCGGCACGATCATTATCAACACGGACGAGTTCAACAAGGAGAACTTGAAAAAGGCCGCTTACGCCGTCAACCCGCTCGACGACGACACGCTCGCGGGCTATCGCCTCCACAAGCTGCCGATCACGACGCTCAACCTGCGCGCCCTGCAAGAAGCTAAGGTCGGGCTTGGCCGCAAGGAGATGGATCGCTGCAAGAACTTCTTCGCGCTCGGCGTGCTGTATTGGTTGTATGACCGGCCGCTCGATGCAACGCTCGATTGGATCAACGCGAAGTTCAAGAAGCTGCCCGAAGTGGCCCGCGCCAACGAGATCGCTTTGAAGACCGGCTACAACTTTGCGGACACGACCGAAGTCTTCACCACGCACTACACGGTCAAAAAGGCCGTCATCGCGCCGGGCAAGTATCGCAAGATCACCGGCAACGAAGCGACCGCGCTTGGCTTCGTCGCCGCGTCGCAACTCGCGGGGCGGCCGCTCTTCTACGGCTCGTACCCGATCACGCCCGCCTCCGACATCTTGCACGAGTTGGCGCGGCACAAAAATTTCGGCGTCAAGACGTTTCAAGCCGAAGACGAGATCGCGGCCGTGTGCGCGGCCATCGGCGCATCGTTCGCGGGGCACATCGGGCTGACGGGCACATCAGGGCCCGGCGTCGCGTTGAAGCAAGAGGCTATCGGTCTCGCGGTGATGACCGAGTTGCCGCTCGTCATCATCAACGTGCAGCGCGGCGGCCCCTCGACGGGCTTGCCGACGAAGACCGAGCAGGCCGATCTCTTTCAAGCGGTCTGGGGGCGCAACGGTGAATGCCCGGCGGTCGTCATCGCGCCCGCCACGCCCGCCGACTGTTTCGACATGGCGGTCGAAGCCGTGAGCATCGCGCTTCGCTACATGACGCCGGTCTTCTATCTCTCCGACGGCTATCTCGCTAACGGCGCGGAGCCGTGGAAGCTGCCGAATATTGCCGACCTGCCGAAGATCGAAGTGCGACTCGCGGACGATCCAACCAACTTCCTGCCCTACGCGCGCGACGAGCGGACGCTGGCCAGACCCTACGCCATACCGGGCACGCCCGGCATGGAGCATCGCATCGGCGGCATCGAGAAGCAGCACGTGACGGGCAACGTCTCTTACGATCCCGACAATCACGAGTTCATGGTGCGCATGCGGCAGGCGAAAGTTGATCGCGTCGCGCAAGACATTCCCGACCTCGAAATTTTCGGCGCACAGACGGGCAAGGTGCTGGTGCTTGGTTGGGGATCAACTTACGGCGCAATCACCACGGCGGTCGAGCGGCTGCAACGCGCCGGTCATTCAGTGTCGAGCGCGCACCTGCGCTATCTCAATCCGTTCCCGCAAAACTTGGGCGAAGTGCTGGCCGGCTTCGATAAGGTTATCATCCCGGAGATGAATCTCGGCCAACTCTGCACGATGATCCGCGCCAAGTATCTGATTGACGCCGTCGCCTTCTCCAAGGTCAAAGGTCGCCCGTTCCAGATACGCGAGATCGAGCGCAAGGTGGAAGAGTATTTGTGATGGATAACTTCGACAGCGACGATGACGATGTAAAAAGCTTTGACCCGAACGAATGGAATATCCACCGCGAAGGTCGTCAATGGACGCACGAAGAGTTCGAGCGACGGATTTATCAAGCGCCGGAGAAGATAGAGTTCACCGGCGGCATATTCACCTACGAGCATGAACGCTTAACAGTGCTGGCCATGCTGTTAGAGAATCTCGGCATTGACAAAGCTGTGCGGCTCGGCAATCCGGCAGACTGGAAAGCAGCAATAGCAGAACTGGAGTAGTCACTAATGAGTACAAACGGGCAGAACGGGCATGGCGCGAACGAGTTGGATGAGAGCGTGAGCGGCTTTGCGGGCAACGTGGGCGGCGGGGCCGCGCCGGAGAGCGAGCCGGCGTCGGTGGTGGCGGGCGCGGTTGCGCCGCCGCCGGCCAAATTGACGAAGGCCGACTTTACATCGGATCAGGAAGTGCGCTGGTGTCCCGGTTGCGGCGATTCTTCGATCCTGAACAACGTGCAGAAGGTGATGCCGGAGCTAGGGATTCCGCGCGAGAAGGTCGTGTTCGTCTCAGGCATCGGTTGCTCATCGCGCTTTCCGTATTACATGAACACGTACGGCTTCCACAGCATTCACGGCCGCGCGCCCGCCGTTGCTACGGGCATCAAGGGCGCGAACCCGGAGTTGAGCTTCAGGGTTATCACCGGCGACGGCGACGCGCTCTCCATCGGCGGCAATCATTTCATGCACGCCATCCGGCTCAACCTCGACATCAACTACAAACACTTCAACAACCGCATCTACGGGCTGACCAAAGGGCAGTACAGCCCGACCTCCGAACTTGGCAAGAAGACGAAGTCAACGCCGATGGGTGTGATCGATTACCCGATTAATCCGGTCTCGCTGGCCATCGCTTCCGAAGCCACGTTCGTCGCGCGCTCGCTTGATCTGGATGTCAAACATCTGGGCGCGACCGTGCAAGCGGCGGCGCGGCACAAGGGCGTCTCGTTCGTCGAGGTCTATCAGAACTGCAACATCTTCAACGACGACGCCTTTGCCTACTTCACCGAGCGCGGCGTGCGCTCCGAGCGCATGATCTATCTGGAACATGATAAGCCGATGGTCTTTGGCAAGGAGCGCGACAAAGGCATACGCATGAACGGCGCGCACCCGGAAGTCGTGCAACTCGGCAGCGAGACGGGCTTGACCGAGAACGATCTGCTAGTTCACGACATACATCTTGCCGACCCGTCGGTTGCCTTCATGCTCGCGCGCATGGAGTATCCCGCGTTCCCGCAGCCCGTCGGCATCTTCCGTTCAGTCGTGCGCGACACTTACGAAGACATGCTCGTCGCGCAGATCGACGCCGCCATCGCCAAGAGCGGCCCCGGCGATCTGGCGAAACTCATCAACAGCGGCGACACGTGGCTCGTAGAATAAAGGCGTGAGATTAGGTTAAAGTAGCGAGAGCGGAGTAAGTGTCCTTGCCGCTGCTCCGCTTTCGCCGTTCCCAACTGATTCAGATGGTCTCCCGATGACGAGAGATAAGCTGCAAATTGAATCCTCGCCCAATGGTGGAAAAGAGCGCCTCTCTCGGCCCACCTATTTCCTGTCGCTCGAAATTGAAAACGTCAGGAGCTTCGGGCCGAAACAAACTCTCGATCTATCGAACGGCAAAGGTCGCCATGCACAATGGACAATAATTCTAGGCGATAATGGAGTTGGTAAGACTACCCTTCTTCAGAGTCTGGTCGTACTTGCACCTACAGAACTTACCGTCCCAGATGAGCAACTACTTAGAAATGTCACAGCTCCTAGAGGCATGTATCAAAACACGAACGCAAATCTGAACAATATTTTCGGAGCAAACGTAGGCTGGAAATACTACAGGTCTCATAACGGCCCACACACTTGTCGCATTTCAGCACGCTTTTATACGCAAAGCAGTTTGAACGATCTACAGACAGCACAAACAATACCTAGTCTATCTCTAGAGACTAATAACCCTTTTGGATGGGAATTAATCGGGCTGGCAAACCAAAGCGAGTTAAGTGAAATTGCTTTCTTTGGTTATGGAGCATCGAGGCGCATAGGCGAAGGCGCTCTCTCCGATAATGTAGAAGATAATCCTTTCGCCAGTTTATTCTCTGACGACATTTCTCTGATCAATGCAGAAGAATGGTTACTCCAAGCCGATTACACGGCGCATGCTGCAAAATCCGAGGCTGCTAGAGAACGCGCTGAAAAGCGTCGCGATGAAATTAAAGAAGTCTTAATCAATCTTCTTCCCGACGTGGAAGCCATCAGGTTCGTGCAACTCACGGAGAAGCAGCAGAAGCCGGGTGTGGAGGTGAAGACGCCTTACGGGTGGGTGTCGATTAAAGACCTGAGCCTCGGTTACAAGACGCTGATCGCGTGGATGGTGGATTTCGCCAGCCGGATGTTCGACCGTTACCCGGCGAGTCGCAACCCGCTCGCTGAGCCGGCGGTCGTCCTTGTTGACGAGATCGATCTGCATCTGCACCCGAAGTGGCAGCGCACGCTGATGGGCTACCTGAGCGAGCGTTTCCCGAACACGCAGTTCATCGCCACCGCGCACAGCCCGCTCGTCGTGCAGGCGGCGAGCGACGCTAATATCGTCCTACTCCGCCGCGTCGGTGATCACGTCGTCATTGAGAACGACGTGAAGGCGATCCACGGCTGGCGCGTAGATCAAATCTTGACAAGCGATCTGTTCGGTTTGGAGAGCGCCCGCCCGCCGCAACTCGACGCGCTGCTGGCGGA
>JANMAD010000410.1:0-3260 GCA_031359515.1 Acidobacteriota bacterium
GCCGTGCTCGCGCGCTCGGGCTTAATTTGCACGTTGACATCTACGACGGCAAGAGCTTCGCCAAGAAGGGCGCGCCCGGCTGCAACATGTGCGCGGGCGCAATCGGGCACAGTTTGATCGAAGAGATCGAGCACGCCACCACGACCATCCCGCCGCAGGTCATTCAATACGAGATCGAAGGCTACGCCGTCCACTATCAAGATGCGTCCGCGCGTTTAGCGAACGAGCGCGGGCGGAAGATTTACGGCGTCTATCGCGGCGCGGGCCCCGTCAGCACCGAAAGCCCCGACGGCGCACGCAGCTTCGATCAGTTCTTACTTGAGCAAGCCATCAAACTCGGCGCGCGGCACGTCGCCGTCAACGTGCAGGACATCGCCGTGCCGGCCACGCTCGAACGCCGCCCCGCGATCAAGACGGCGGACGGCGGTAGCCACGAATACGATCTCGTGGTCGGCGCGTTCGGCGTCAACTCGCAACTCAGCCAACGACTTATTTATGGTTATCAACCGCCGCCGACGTGGAAGACGTGCGTGATCGAAGCGCGCGTGGATGCAGAATTTCAGCGCGCGAAGCTCGGCAACCTGATCCACTTCTTCGTCTTGAAACAGACGGACGTGCGTTACATCGCGCTCATCCCGAAGGGCGAGCACGTGACGGTGACAGCCATCGGCGAGAGCGTGGATGTAGTCTCGACCGAGCGGCTGTTGCGCGAGTCGTACATGCGCGACTATCTGCCGGCGGATTGGAAGCTCGACTGTCATTGCCATCCGCGCGTGGCAGTCGGCGCAGCGCGTTTGCCTTACAGCGACCGCTTCGTCATCGTCGGCGATGCGTCCGATTCAAGGTATCTGAAGAACGGCGTCGAGTCCGCGCTCGTGACGGCGCGACTCGCGGCCGAGTGTGTGCTTGAGCACGGTGTCACGGCCGAGGATTTCGAGCAACACTTCTGGCGGCGGTGCGCCAGCGTCTTCGGCCGCGACAACGTATACGGCCGTCTGCTCTTCAAAATTTATGACCGCGTGTTTCCGCATCCGTTGCTCGCGCCCGTCTATTTCGCCGTGCTGCAAGCCGAGCGCAAATTGGGTAAGCAGCACGCGCTCCTGTCAGACGCGCTGCTCGCGGCCTTCACCGGCGCGCAATCTTATAAACGCATCCTGCTGCGCGCCCTGCACCCGCGCCTCGCCGCGCGCATGGCGGGCCACGCCGGGCTGCTCGTCTTCGATCAAGTACGGACAAAGGTGACGAACGCCGAGCGCAAAACGGTGCGCGGGCTGCGTCTGCGCGACGACGCGCGCGTCGCCATCATCGGCGGCGGCCCCGGCGGCGCGGCCTGCGCGCTGCGTCTGTTGCAAGAGTCAGCGCGCCGCGGCATGCGCCTGCGCGTCATGATTTATGAGCCGAAGCAGTTCCCGCGCCAGCACAACCCGTGTATGGGCGTGCTTGCGCCGCCAACCGCAGAGATTTTGCGCGAGCAATTGCACGTCGAACTGCCGCCCGCGCTCATCAAGCGCACGATCAAGGGCTATCGTCTGCACAGCGACGCGAACGAGATCGAGTTGCGCGCCCCGACGACCGAAGAACCGGCGTTGATGGTCTCGCGCTCCGAGTTTGACGAGTTGTTGTTAGCGCGGGCGCGCGATGCGGGCGCACAGGTGATCGGCGACCGCGTGACGGGGTTGGAATTTCATCCCGACAATCTTGAGCATCCGGTGCGCGTCTATTCCGAAGGCGCGTCGCGCTCGGCCGACATGATCGTCGCGGCGTGTGGCTTAGACGATGGCTTGCTCTCGGTGCTAGAGCAGGTCAGCCCGCGCCTGCATCGTTATCAACGACCACGCGAGACGATGCACTCGATCATCGTGCGGCTTGCGTGCGACGAGCGCTATATCGCGCAACGTTTGGGCGGGCAGATTCACGCCTTCCTGTTGAGCGATCTGCCGCGCATAGAGTTCGGCGCGATCACGCCGAAGCAGGGTCACGTCCTCGTCAACGTCATGGGGCGGCGCGTCACCTCGATTGACATGGAAGACTTCTTGCTGCATCGCAAGGTACGCACGCTCTTGCCGCGCTTCAATCTGCAAGCCTTGGATTTCTACGAGGGGCACGCGCCCGTGCGCCACGCTAAGAACGTCTCGTGGGATCGCTTCATCGCCGTCGGCGACGCGACCGGCTGGCTCAGGCCCTTCAAAGGCATGGGCATCACGACCGCCATCCAGACCGGCATCGCCGCCGCCGACGTGATGCTCGCGCGCGGCATAGACGCCATCGCGCTCGCAGCTTACGCGCGCAACTTGACCGCGCTCACCGAAGACCACACACACGGCCGTGCCTTGCGCCAACTCTGTCGTACCGGCATGGATTTCCACATGATGGACGGCTTGATCGAATTGGCCAAGACCAACACAGACCTCTACGCCATCCTCTACGCCGTCATCTCCGGGCGCGGCTCATACCGCCGCATCACGCACGAACTCCTGCGCGCCGCGCTGCTCTGGCAAGTCGGCACACTCGCCCTGCGCCGCGTGTTGCGGCCCATCGGTTGAGGTTAACGTGAAAAGATGGCCCGTCGTTATGCTATCATCGGGCGTCTGCTATGAGCTTTAGCTTCTTCGTTGAGGGCTTATGTCGGTTCAACTTGCCAAGCGATATTTCAACGTGACGGAATACTACCGGATGGCGGAGGCCGGGATTTTGACTGCGGCTGATCGCGTTGAACTCATCGCCGGAGAGATCGTCAAGATGAGTCCAATCGGCTTGCGGCACGCCGCCTGTGTAGGTCGCCTCACAGAACTTTTCGGGCGAGGGTTAAACCAAACCGCCATCGTCTGGGTGCAGAACCCGATCCAATTGGATGAATATTCTGAGCCGCAGCCAGACGTGACGCTGCTGAAACGGCGCGCTGATTTCTATGCGGGTGCGCCCGCCATGCCACCCGACGTGTTATTAGTTATCGAAGTAGCTGATACGACCGCAATGTCTGATCGAAACGTGAAAGTGCCGTTGTATGCGCGAGCAGGTATCCCCGAAGTGTGGCTGATCGATCTGCCACAAGACCTCATCGAAATTTACGCGCAACCGGCGGACGGCGTGTATCAAACGCAACGACAAGCGCGGCGCGGTGAGCAAGTGACCGCCGAGACGATCTCGCAGCTTATGCTCAGCGTTGATGATGTGCTTGGCTAGACAGCGATCCTCCCTCCGACGCGCCGTTGCTTAGCGGCGCAGCAAATCCCGCTCAATTACATTCGCTCAAATTTCTT
>JANMAD010000002.1:0-4063 GCA_031359515.1 Acidobacteriota bacterium
ATGGGCCTCGTGATGGAGGGCAACAAGTACGCCATCCTGTCGGACATCGCGGGCGCGGAGGATCATTACGGCGACATGGACTTCAAAGTCGCCGGCACGGAGAAGGGCATCACCGCCCTGCAAATGGACATCAAGATCGCCGGCATCAACGCGCAGATCATGGTCGAGGCGTTGGAGCAGGCGCGCAAAGGGCGGCTGCACATTCTGTCCATCATGAACGAGGCACTGGGCGGGCCGCGCGCCGATCTGTCGGAGTACGCGCCGCGCATCATCCAGATCAAGATCAACCCGGACAAAATCCGCGATGTCATCGGGCCGGGCGGCAAGATCATCCGCGCCCTCGTCGAAGAGACCGGCGCAAAGATCGACGTGGAGGACGACGGCACGGTCTCGATTGCGACCGCCGACCGCGAGGCCGCGCAGATGGCTGTGGATCGCATCCGCGGTTTGACGGCCGAGGCCGAGATCGGGCAGACCTACGTGGGCACGGTCTCGCGCATCGTGGACTTCGGCGCGTTCATCGAAATCTTCCCCGGCACGGACGGCCTCCTGCACATCTCCGAGATCGCCAACCATCGCGTGCGCGAAGTGCGCGACGAGTTGAAAGAGGGGCAGCAGGTAATGGTCAAGTGCATCGGCAAAGAGGGCAACAAGATCAAACTCTCGCGCCGGGCGCTGCTTGCGGGCGAAGAGGGGCAGGGCGGCGGTGATGGCGAGCCGCAAAACGGCCACCCCCGCGACGACCAAGCGGAAGAGGGGCAAGGCGAACGGCAAAACGGCCCGCGCGACGAACGACGCGGGCCCCGTTCGGGGGGGCGCGGCGGACGGCGCTAAACCGGCTCGCATTTAATGTTCTTTGACCGGCTCGTTCCGGTTGGTTAAAAAGCCAAGGCCCGCAGCACAGGTGCTGCGGGCCTTTTTGTTTTAAGTTCATAGCTTTAGGGCAGTTTCTCGCCGGCCGAACTGGAACTGCTGGCTGATTAGGCGTTTCATTTCAATGAAAGCGCCCAGATGCGGTTTTCCACGAGCCGGACGCCGGCAAGTTTATTTGCAAAAGCTGGAAAGACTGCCGCCGGATGCGGATTGCCCCCGAGTCGCTGGCGGTAGTGAGTCAAGGAGGGTCGATCACAAGATGAGTCGCCAAGGTCTACGCCCGATAGCCGTCACGCTCAGCCTCTTGTTGCTGACGGCGGGGCCTGCGCAAGCCAGCCCCATCCGGTTCGCCGACGTGATCGCGCAGGCGATTGCCACCGGGCAGCGCGGCCGGCAGACCTTCGATCTGAGCCTCCGCACCCTACCGCAGAGCGGGCGCACCGACACGACCTCCAACACGCAAGCACAGAATCCCACGAGCGGCAACACAGGCAGCAACGGGCAGACGCAGACATCTGCCCCGGCCGGCGGCACTGGTTCAGTCACGAATACGGAAGTGCGGACGACGCAAGGGCAATCCGGCAACGTCGAGGTCGTCGAATTGGGCGACGTGACAGGCACGATCTGCGACTGCGGTGAGATTATCCCGCTGCTGGGCCATGGTTTCCCGAAACTGCCGTTCCTCGCGCTCGCAGGTATCCCGTTGCTCTTCATTCCACACGGCAATGATACGCGGCCGGAGACCCCGCCCCCGCCGCCGACCCCGCCGCCGACACCGACACCGACCACGCCGGTGCCCGAACCGGCCACGCTCCTGCTCTTAGGTTCAGGCTTGATTGCCTTCGGCGCGGGCGCACGCCGTCGCCGCGCCGCGCAAGCCCGGCAGCAAGTTGCCGCGACCATTGCCGGGGAGGTCTAACGCCATCATGCGACACACGCAGCCCACACACGCGCCGCACGCTTTCGCCATCGCCCTACTCTTGCTCCTCTCGCTCGGTCTCTCGGCCAATGCGCACGCTTCTGCGCAGCGCGAGCGCAACCAGACCGGGCGCATCGAAGTCTCGACCACGCCGGGCGGCTACCCGATTATGATCGACGGCCAGCCCGCAGGCGAGACCTCGACGACTGTGCGCTTGATCGAGTTACCGCCCGGCCGCCACACGGTCGAGATCATGTTCCCGCACAGCACGCGCTGGGCGCACGACTTCAACATCATCGGCGGCAAGAAGAACTGCATCAGTCTCGCTTATCGCCCGCGCACCATCGAGATTCTGCATGCGGCGCAGTCGCCTTGCCCGTATCCGGTCAACATCTCCGCGCCGGCCAGCGCCATGGAAGGCAACATCGTCACCTACTCGGCCGATGTGAACTATGCCGGGCCATCGGGGCTAACTTATACGTGGACGATCAGCCCGCCATCGGCGCGCATCATCAGTGGCGCGGGTACACCGACCATCACGGTTGACTCGACCGGCATCGGCCGCCAGCGCCTGACCGCCATCCTCGTCGCGGACGACGGCTCCGGCGACCGCGCCTGTCGCCAACGCGCGTCCGCCTCGACTATCATCAATACGACACCGCTGCCCGCGAACCCTGCGCGCCGCTTCGACGAGTTCCCGTCCATCGCGTTCGACGACGACAAGGCGCGGCTCGACAATCTGGCGATTGAGTTGCAGAACAATCCGGGCGCGACCGGCTACATTATCGTCTATGGCGGCCGCACCAGTCCCGTGGGCCGCGCCGACCAACTCGGCGACCGCGCCCGCGCCTACATCGTGCAGACGCGCGGCATAGACGCCAGCCGCGTCGTGGTGATCAATGGCGGGTATCGCGAGACGAACGCCTTCGAGTTATGGCTCGTGCCGCAGGGCGCGGCCCCGCCGCGCGCGACGCCGACCGTGCAGCCCGGCGATGTGCGCCCTGTGATAAGCGCGCCGCGTCGTGGTCGTCGGCGTGGCTGATGCAAGCGAGCCAATAGCTGACAAGTGACGAGCGACAGGTTTGTGCGCAAATCTTGTTCGCTCGTCACTTTGATTTTGTTTGACGCTCGTGCGGTGGTGTGGTAACAACCAAGCCACACAATCCCCTTTGCGTAACAAGTTCCCCCGTAACAACCAGCAAGCGCTAAAGCGTTCTGACTAAACACGGAAACTCTGAAGGAGGGTTTTATTATGGGCGACGATGGTGGTGGCAGCAGCAGCGTCAGCATAGTGGCGATCATCGCGATTCTGATTCTCGTGCTGGTAGCCGGCTATTTTGTCTTTGCCAAAATGGGGCGCGGCTCGGCCGTGCCGTCGAAGGTAGATGTGAACATCACGAAGTAAGGGCCGCAAAGAGATACAGTTCACCTAAGCTGTTAAAGCAAAGAAGGGCGGCGCGCACATGCGGCGGGCCGCTCTTCTTTTCTTTTGCGCCGCGCGACTGTTAACATTGCGCTCTTTACGGAGGTTAACGATTGGCTGCACCGAACATTGAGACCATTGTCAGCTTGGCGAAACGTCGCGGTTTCGTCTTTCCATCCTCAGAGATTTATGGGGGCTTGGGCAGCGCGTGGGACTACGGCCCGCTCGGCGTCGAACTGTGCAACAACGTCAAGCGCGCATGGTGGCGCTGGCTCGTCTATGAGCATGACGACATCGAAGGGCTTGACTCGTCTATCATCCTCAACCGGCTAGTCTGGCAGTATTCGGGCCACGAGGCGACGTTCCATGATCCGCTCGTTGATTGCCGAAATTGTAAATCGCGTCATCGTTGGGACAAGTTGGAGCAACTAGAAGTAAGTAAAGATGAGTTGACCAAACGTGGAATTGACGTTCAACAGTTCAAGAAAGTCGTTTTGCCAGTATGTCCCAACTGTGGCTCTTATGATCTCACCGATCCGCGCCCGTTCAATATGATGTTCCGCACGACGCTCGGTGCGGTGGCGGACGAGGATGACCCGACGGCGCTCGCCTATCTGCGGCCCGAAACGGCGCAGGGCATCTTCATCAATTTTCTGAACGTGCAACAGACGATGCGGCGCAAAATTCCGTTCGGCGTCGCGCAGATCGGCAAGTCGTTCCGCAACGAGATCACGCCCGGCAATTTCATCCTGCGCACACGCGAGTTCGAGCAGATGGAGATGGAATACTTCGTCCGCCCCGACGCGGAGCATTTCAAACTCGTAGACGAGTGGGTCGAGCAATACGTC
>JANMAD010000044.1:0-11076 GCA_031359515.1 Acidobacteriota bacterium
CCGAGTGCTGTCAATATGTTTCCTAATCGTTTAAGTGACCCAAGTTTATCTTCCTCCCTTTTGAGTTGCTTGAGAAAATCCACATCAATTCTTTCAATCAGAAACCGTGTTATCTCTTTCAATAGTTCGGACAGTTTTTGACAAGAAAAGCCAATTCCCGCTTAGATGTGTGTGACCAAACGCACGTCAAAGGAGAATTGGCTGATGACCGTAGTCGCACAGATTTTAGACCGCCTCGGCGGAGTTGCCAAGCCACAACGTAAGTTTTTCTTGACCTTGATTGCTACCATGCTCATCACACGCGGACGCATCAACTTCTTGAACCTGAGTCGCCACAGTCAACTCTCGGAGAAGACTTATCGGCGTCAGTTCCGTCAAGAGTTCGACTTTCTCTCTTTCAATAGGGCGGCCATCGAACAAGCACAGCCTGATGAAACTCCCCATCTCTTTGCCCAAGACACCTCATTCTCCCAAAAGAGCGGCAAACAGACTTACGGGCTAGATTACTTCTTCAACGGCACGGCAGCGCGCGCCGAGCGGGGCTTGGAAGTTTCGCTCATCTCCCTTGTCGATGTTGCCAAGAATGAGGCGCTGGCCCTCTCAGCAGAACAAACGCCCCCACAACCAAACTATCAGAGCGCGAAGAAGACCAACACCCGGATTGACTTTTACCTGGAACATCTGCGGCGAACTGCTCCGTACTTTCCACCAACAGTCAAATATGGCGTCGTAGACGGCTTTTATGCCAAGCAAAAGTTTGTCGCGGGCGTCCTCAGCCTCGGCTATCACCTCATCAGCAAACTGCGTGCGGACGCGCGCCTGCGCTACCTTTACCAGGGCGAGCAGAAGAAACGTGGCCGACCTCGCAAGTATGCGGGCCGTGTCAATCCAGAGCGTCTCAACCGCTTTGAACTGGTCTCGACGCCCGACCACGGCATCACGCTCTACACCAAAGCGGTGTGGAGTGTCAGCTTGAAACGTGTGCTGCGCGTCGTCATCGTCGTCAACCGAAAAGAGAAAAAGAAGCCGCGTCGAGCCGTGCTCTTCTCGACCGACACGCAGTTGGAAGCCTCAGCCATCTATCAGTATTACAAGGCTCGCTTTCAGATCGAGTTCCTGTTCCGCGATGCCAAACAGTTCGCTGGCTTTTCGGATTGTCAGGCGCGCGATCAAGAGGCAATGCATTTTCACTTCAACGCTTCAGTAACGACCGTCAACATGGCTCGCATCCTGGCTCGCCAAGAGAAAAGAACTGAGGGCCAGTTTATCTTCTCAATGGCGAGCAGCAAGCAACGGGCTTTCAATGAACATCTGCTCAACTTGATAATTTCCAAGTTAGCGTTAGACCAAACTGCGGTGAAAAATCATCCGCAGTTTGAATATCTCAGAAGTTATGGGGCGATTGCTGCATAGTTTCTGTCCGAACCATTGACAAAAGTATGGTTTGAAAAAATGGCATCTCAGCAAATTCAAAATTGAGGTTGAGAAGTTCTACAGAAAATGTATCAAAGATAGGCGCTATAAATTTGAACTGGCTCTCAAATATCAGAAACGCTTTGAGCGATATAAAGAGAGCCTATTTACATTCCTTGAGCAGGATGGTATTCCTTGGCACAATAATCCGGCTGAAAGTGCTATTAGACACCTTGCAAAACAAAGAGACATATCAGGGGCTTTAAGAGAGGGAGCTACCCATCATTACTTGGTATTACTTGGAATTAGGCAAACATGCCGATTTCAGGGCAAGTCCTTTCTCAAGTTCTTATTATCAGGGGAGAAAGATATTGATAAATTCAAGCCGTCGAAACAAAGGAAGTTCTGATACTGATTAGAGGCAAGATTACAAGCAAGGAAAGCCGAGATTTGGAGTGGATTATAAAAGGCAGACAGACCGGTGAAGAAATAGTGATTTCCGTCAACGCCGCCGCCCAACAACTCATTTTAGCCGACCCGCCTTAGCTTGGCTGTCATCAAAGTTGGGTGGCTTCGGCTTGCTTGAATGGTATCGTCGGCGGGCGGCTGAATTCGGGCGTTCGGCGCTGGCCCTAAGCTAGATTTTGTGTAAGTGAGTTAGCGCCGATGCTGCCCCATCGGGAGGTGTCAGAAAATTTGTGTAAATCGGTTTTTTGACCGCCCCCGCTGCGACCCGTCGCCAACAGGCTAAAGCTTTGCCCGGCTTCGCGTTACCTTCTGCGCCGAGGCAGCCGAGCGGAGCGACGGCTGCGGTCGTTTACACAAAATGCCTGATACCCCCAACTTTTCTTGGGCCTGCAACTCAAAGGATAGAGCACAATCCTCCTAAGATTGGGGTTGGAGGTTCGAGTCCTCCCAGGCTCATAACCCGATTGCTTTTACCACACCGGTGCGAATTGCCATCTGAGTTATACGAATGGCTTGGAGATACGTATATGACGCGGAACTTACAGCGACAACCGAACGATAGTGCGGACGTGGCGGCGCAGGTACGCACGGAGGCAGATTTAGCGGCGTTATTCCCTGCTCCGCGCACGCCGCTCGTTGAGGCAGCCTTGCGCGCCCGGCGTGAGTATCTGCGGGCCGGCGGGCGCACGCGCAGTTTGGACGAGATCAACGCGGCGGTGGCCGAGGCGCGCGGCGGAAGCGATGCCGACGAGTAACAAGACGCTGACCTTTCTTGATGCCGGCGTGTTGTTAGCAGTTTTCAGCGCTGCGCCGGACGTGGCGGCACGCGCGCTCACTATCCTCGCCGACCCAACGCGCGCCTTTGCTGCCAGCGACTTTCTGGAATTGGAAATCTTACCGAAATCCGTTTACTTCAAACGCACCGACCAAGAGCAGTTTTATCGCGCGTACTTCGATAGCGCGACTACGTGGGTTGAAGCCACGCACGCGCTGCTCGTCGCCGCTTACCGAGAGGCGTGCGCGTCCGGTCTCGCCGCAGTGGACGCGCTGCACGCGACAGCGGCGCGCACGGCCGGCTGCGCTGAATTGATCACGACGGAGAAGCAGACCAAGCCGCTCTATCGCGTGCGGGGCATTGCTATTCGCTGCCTCGCCGACCTCTGACCTCTAACACCCTTCACTCTTTCCTGCATCGGGCAGATTTGCGGGCTGGAAACTGTGCGAGGCAAGGCATGTCCGGCCTTGCCCCGCGTTTAGCTGTGGTGATTGGCCGAGCGTTAAGGCTCGATGAGGCCGTAGTTGCCGTCTTTGCGTTTGTAGATGACGCCGAGGCGGTTGGTGTCGGCGTCGCGAAAGACGAGGAACTGGTTGCTGTCCGCAGACAGATTCATGGCGGCTTCTTCGGGGGTCATGGGTTTGACGGGATAGCGGCGCGCGTTGATGATGCGTGGGCTGCGCGCGGCCGCTTCGACCTCGCCGTCGTCCGGCATGAGCGTGCCCAGCGCTTGTGCGCCCTGTTTGCGCTCGATGATCTTCTTCTTGAGCTTGATGGCCTGCTTCTCGATCTTGGCGATGGCGCGCGTGAGCGCCTGATACATGTCGGCGTTGATGTCGCGCGCGGTCAGCGTGTGCTCGCGCCAGTGGAGCAAGACCTCGCCGATCTGCCGGTTCTTTTCGACTTCAATGATGATGTGCGCGCGGGCGGTCGTGTCGTTGAAGATGTTGTCGATCTTGCTGAAATGGTCTTCGACATGGCGGCGGATGGCGGGGGTCACATCCATGTGCCGGCCCGTATATTCAAACTTCATGCGTCTCCTCCCCTTATGTCAGCACAAACAAAACGATGCGCGGCCAAAGAGGCCCGCCGTTGCTGCCTGTGCCAACCCGCTTGTTTGATGTTAACTGCTAAAACTTTTTCTGCTCGCGGCGCATGCTTAGACCACTGCCCTGCGCTCGCGCGAACCGGGGATGGACATCTGGTCGCGATACTTCGCCACCGTGCGGCGCGACAGCTTGATGCCTTCCTTAACTAGAATCTTGACGACCTGATCGTCCGTGATCGGATTGTGCGTATCCTCTTCTTCGATCAGTTTCTTAATGCGCAGTTTGATGATGCGCGTCGAGACTTCTTCGCCGTCCTCGTTCGTCATACCCTCGGTGAAGAAGCGGCGCAACTCGATCACGCCCTGCGGCGTGTGCGCGTATTTGCGATTGACGACGCGCGAGATCGTCGAGAGATGCATGCCTGTCTCTTCCGCCACGTCCTTCAACATCATCGGGCGGATGTACTGCACGCCTTTATCCAGAAACTCGCGCTGCCGGCGCACCATGCAATCCACTACGCGGTAGATCGTCTGCCGCCGATGCTCGATGTTACGTAAGAGATCGACCGCCGAGCGCAATTTTTCCTTGATGAAATCGCGCGTCTCTTTGCTCGTGTCGGGCTGGCCCAGCATCTGCTGATAGCCGGTATTCAAGCGCAGGCGCGGGCTGCCATCATCGGCGAAATAGATGAAGTATTCATCATCGATCTTCTCGATGAAGATTTCGGGCACGATCATGATCGCTTCGTCGGACGAATAACGCCGGCCCGGATATGGATCAAGCGTGCGGATCAGCTCAAGCTCACTGAGCAACGTCTCGATGGGCAAGTTCAACTGCTTGGAGAGGTTCGGCAGTTTGTGTTGCTGCAAGTCGCCCAGCGGATGCTCGCGTATGAGTTGTGCGGCCAAGCGCGCCGACTCGCCGCGCACTTCCAATTGCACGAGCAGACACTCGCGCACATCACGCGCGCCGCAGCCGATGGGGTCGAGGCGCAGCACGAACTGGCGCGCTTCTTCCACCAGACTCTCGGGCCAATTATCCAGCACCGCGATCTCTTCGTTCGTCGCGTTGATGCGCCCGTCTGGGTCGAGATTACCGATCACAGCCTCCGCCACTGTGACCAGTTCCGGGCGCACGTCGTTCATCTGTAACTGCCACGTCAGATGATCCGTCAACGATTCGGGGCGCGTCAGAAACTGTTCAAAGGTCGGCTGGTCGTCGCGGTACTCGAACTCCTGCGTCTTGTAGCCCGGATCGAGATAGTCCTGAAACTCGCGCCCGAAATCGATCTCTTCAAAGGCATCGCGCTCGCCCGCCTCGCCCTCGGACTCCTCACCGGCGGGGGCAGCCTCCGGCGCGTCCAAACTCTGCGCGGCCGCTTCGACCGCCGCGGCATCGCCCGCGCCGTTCGTCGAAACCCCATTGAGGTCGGCGGCCGACAGATCGCGGATCGCGGTGTCAACATCCGTCGTGCCGGACGCGAGTTGATCGATGATGTGCTCTTCGATCTCGCGCTTCTCTTCCTGTGATTGCACTTCTTCGAGGACGGGATTTTCCAGCATCTGCTGCTGGATGAGCGCGCTCAATTCGAGCGTCGTCATCTGCAACATCTCGATGCGCTGGCGCAACTGCGGCGTCAGCACCAGCCGTTGCGATAAATTCGTTGTGAGTCTAACGGACATACCTTGCGTTTCTGTGTCT
Source organism: Acidobacteriota bacterium (assembly GCA_031359515.1). Classification (GTDB taxonomy): domain Bacteria; phylum Acidobacteriota; class Blastocatellia; order Pyrinomonadales; family Pyrinomonadaceae; genus QHXQ01. The sequence goes on from JANMAD010000044.1 coordinate 5,407, forward strand.
GGGTCAGTACCGCCTGCGGTAACGGGCGGGTCGTGGCGACGTTAGCACCCGCCCGCTTGCAGCAGGCAGTACTGACCTGCTGCGCGCAGCCATACATTCATTTGCAATCCGCTCTAGTCCGATTGTAGGGCTTGCGTCGCAAAACTTGCGACGGGGAGATTATAACCGATCTACGGGTCTGCGTGCAGGGGAACTTCAAACCATCTTACAGCCGAAATTTTTCGCCGAGGTAGAGGCGGCGCACTTCCGAGTCTTCGGTCAACGCGCGCGGCGGGCCGGCGCGGAAGATGCGCCCGTCGGCCATAATGTAAGCGCGGTCGGTCACGCCCAACGTCTCGCGCACGTTATGATCGGTGATCAAGATGCCGATGCCGCGCCCGCGCAAATACAGGATCATCTTCTGTATATCGTCCACCGCGAGCGGGTCGATCCCGGCGAACGGTTCGTCTAACAGGATGAACTGCGGCTCGGTCGCCAGCGCCCGCGCGATCTCCGTGCGCCGGCGCTCGCCCCCCGAAAGCGCATCGGCGCGCGTGTTGCGCACCTGCGCGATGCCGAACTCTTCCAACAACTCTTCCACCCGTTTGAAACGCTCGCGCCGGCGCAAGGGCATCGTCTCCAACACCGCGAGGATGTTCTCCGCCACCGTCATCTTGCGGAAGACTGACGGCTCTTGCGGCAGATAGCCCACGCCGAGGCGTGCGCGCAGATACATCGGCAACTTCGTGATGTTGCGCTCGCCCAGCCGCACCTGCCCGGCTTCAGGCCGTTCCAACCCCACGATCATGTAAAAGGTCGTCGTCTTCCCCGCCCCGTTCGCGCCCAACAACCCGACGACCTCGCCCTGTTCGACGTGCAGACTCACGCCATCAACTACGCGCCGCCGCCCATACGACTTCACGAGATCGATGGCCACGAGCGCGGTCTGCGATGGCGGCAACGCCGTGCGCGCCCCCGCCTCCGCCACGGCCTCGCGCCGCACAGCCGCGGCCACTTCTTCAACTTGTAAGTCAGTGCTCACGTGATTAGCTGGAAACTTGCCCGCGCGCTCCGGCTGACGCGCTCATTGATTCTTGATCTTGTGCGTCGTATGTACGCGGCCGGTTGACTGCGCGCCGCCGGGACTGTCCGTCACGACGCGATTCTCGCGCAGATAGACGGTCATGCGCTGCCCCTGCGAATCGCCCTGCTCCGGGTCTTCGACGCGCGCCGGATTGCCCTTGAGCATGACAGTCTCGTCGGCGGCCGTGTACTGCGCCCAGTCGCCCGTGCCGCGTCGGCCCGGCTGCGTCAGCACGACGTTGCGCTGCGCCACCGTGTGATCGATCTCATTCACTGCTTTCTGCAAATACACGTCCGCTACGTCTGCCGTGATCCGCTCCGTGCCCTGTTTGATGTCCGTGCTAACTTCGTAATGCACGAGCCGATCTGTGCCCGAATAAAACATGCGTTGCGCGGTGGCGAAGACGGGCACGACGGTGCGTGTGCCCGTCGCATCTTTGCGCCGCGCTTGATAGAGCGCGCTCTGCACGTTGCCGTCCGCCTCCAGGCGCTGCTGCTCGCGCCGGAGCGTGAGCTTGTCCGCGCGCACAAAGTTGTCGTCCTGCCACGCGCGGGCATCGCCCGTGTAGATGCCGATGCCCGTGTCGTGCTGAAACTCCGCGCTCGCGGCGACGATGAAGACGGGGCTTTTCACTTTCTGGAACGGCAACGCGCCGCCCGTCTGCTCCTGACTGTAATAGGTCGTCTGCGTCTTGCCGCGCGCGTAGGAGATGCGTTTGCGCGTGTCGGAATCAATCTCGGCCGCTTTGATGCGCGCGTGCGAATCCCACGCGACCGGCTCGCCACCGCGCAGGCGCACCATCCCGTCGGCGGCCGTGTAGGTCGCGTTCGCGGCTTGCCCGTTGCGGTCGCCTTCGTTGAACTGCGCATCGCCCTGCGCGTCCACGCGCTCCGCATCCTGCGTCTCGCGCACCAACACGGCGATCATCTTCTGCGCCGTCATCGTGCGCACGCCGTGTTTCTCCGAAGGCTGCGTCGGTGTAAAGACGGCCTTCGCGCCGCCTGTCGCGGTGAAATTTTTGGCGAGGTTATCGGTCTCGTAAAAGTCACAATCGAAGCGCGGCGCATTGAGCGTCTTGCGCTCGGCTTGCGGCGACGCCTGCACCGGCTCGATGATCAACTCGGCGTTGCCCACGGCCTCCGCGCGCTCCAGATCGCGCCCGGTCGTGCGCCAAAACAGGCGCACATTGTCGGCCGTCAACCGCTTGTTGGCTGCGCGCGGATCGTTTGCTTTCGACTTCGGCGCGGCGAGTGTGACGACGGGTCGCCCTTCGGCGCGCATCTCTTTGATGATGCTGCGGTCGTCTTGCACGACGAAGGAAATCTGCGCGTCGGTCGGCGCGCTCATTTGTACTTCGGCATCTGCGTCGAGCGTGTGCGCCTGCACGTTCGTGACGGCCGTCGCATTCTGTAGCCGCTGATCCGCGTCGAAGTAGAAGTTCATCTCTGCGCTGCGCACTTCGGCGGCGCGGCCTTCATCCATCGAGCGCAGATAAGCATTGCCCTGCGTCTGTATGCGATTCAACTTTTTCTGCTCGGTCAGCCAGCCCGTCAGCGTCTCGCCGCTCATGATGTCGCGCGCCTGCTCGGCGGTCGCGCCGCCGGTGAACAAGAGTTGCCGTTGCGTCTGATCGAAGTGCGCGTCGGCGGCGCGCACCGTCACAGGGCGACCGCGCGGACTGGCTTGGGCCGCCGCATCTTTCAAATTGGGCTGCACGGTGATCTCCACGTGGCCGTGCAGATCAAGCTTCTTCTCTTTCGCCCACACGAGCGCGCTGTCGGCGCGGCCCTCCACGTTCTCGCGCGCAAACGTCAGCGGCACATCCACCTTCGCCTGTTCGTTCTTCACGTTGTAAACCAGTTGCTCGGTTTGTACCTGCAAATGATCGCGCGTATCGATCTGCACGCTGCCGTTGAACTGCACGGATTCTTGTTCAGAGGAATAGAGCGCTTGTTTTGCCTTGACGATATCCGTACCGCCCGACTTCGGATAGTATTCGAGATACACATCCTGCAACTCGTGATGCCCGTCTTCATAAGTCAGATAAAGCGACGCGCGCAGCAACATCGTCGCCCGATCACCGTCGGTCACGCGCCGCTCGAAATTCTCAATGCGGCTCACCACGCGCGTGGACAATTCCGTCTCGCCCGACTTCAAGCGAAAGACCGGTCGCTTCCGCGCCTTGTTATAAGTTATGCCAACATAGACCAGCCCCGCCGCCAGCACGACGAGCGCCAGCACACGCGCTACCATCGGCGCACGCGCACGCACGCCGATCAGCACCACATCTCGTCTGCGTCTAACTTCTTGCATCTTAACTACAGTGACAAGTGGCAAGTGACGAGTGACGAGTGAAAAACAAGTTCGGGCTTGTCACTCATCACTCGTCACTCGTCACTGCTTTTTAATGTCTTTCACGATTAACTGCAAACGTGTCTCGCCGCGCCAACGATTCAGCTCGACCGCGTAGGCTAGTTCGATGCGGTCGCCGGGACGCGGCGTTGTCGGCGCAGTCTCCGCGCCGCCCCACCAGAGTGCTTCGTGCGCGCGGCCGTCATCGCCGATGACGTGCAACTTCAGATGGCGCTCTTTCAACACACGCGGTTCTTGCAGCACACGCAAGTTGCGCGTGACGAAAATGGGACACGGCCACTGCGCGCCATATGGCTCAAGCCGCTCAAGCTCGTGCGCCAGTTCGAGCGTGAGCGCGCCCGCCGGCAACTCGGCATCAATATTGACCGTCGGCGCGCAATCGGCTTCCGTCAGATGTTGGCTGGCATGTTCGTGCAAGCGGCGGCGCAACTCTTCTATCTGCTCGCGCCGGATGACCATGCCGGCGGCCTGTGCGTGCCCGCCGAAACTGACGAACAGATCGGCGCACGACGTTAAGCCATCGAGCAGATGATAGCTGGCGATGCTGCGCGCCGAGCCGTGCCCCGTGCCGTCTTCGTCGAGCGAGATGCAGATGGCGGGTCGTCCCAGTTTCTCGGCCATCTTTGACGCGACCAGTCCGATCACGCCTCTGTGCCAACCCACACCGGCAACGATGGCGACCGCGCTGCAATCGCCGCTCGCCACATAGTCGGCCAGCGCGCGTTCCGTCAGTTCTTGTTGGATAACCTGCCGCTCGCGGTTGCGCGCGTCCAAGTGTTGCGCGAGCCGGCGCGCTTCCCGTTGGTCGGTCGCTTCAAACAGTTCGACGACCGCGCGGGCGGCGTCCATGCGCCCGGCGGCATTGATGCGCGGCCCCAGCCGGAAGCCGAGATCGCTGCAACGCATATCATGCCCGTCGCCGCAGCCCGCGACTTCCATCAACGCACGCAAGCCCGGATTGGTCGCGTTCGGCAGATCGGCGAGACCGAGCGAAACTATCGCGCGATTCTCGCCCACGAGCGGCGCGACATCCGCGACCGTGCCGATAGCGACGACCTTGAGAAAGCCTTTGCACAGATGCTCGCGCCCACGCTCGCGCAAGAGCGCGTGCGCGAGTTTGTAGGCGACGCCGACGCCCGCGAGATGTTTATCGGGATACGTGCAGCCGCGCTGGTTCGCGTTCAGCACGGCGAACGCGGGCGGCGCGCCTTCGTCCGCGTCGGGCAAGTGATGATCGGTCACGATCACATCGAGGCCGTTGGCCTGCGCCCATTCGAGCGGCGCGTGCGCGCGTATGCCGCAGTCCACGCTGATGACCAGCTTGTAGCCGTCCGCGTATGCGCGCTCCAGCACGTCCTGCCGGATGCCGTAGCCTTCGGTGAAACGATGCGGCACGTGGAAACCCGTGCGCGCACCGAGCAGTCCGAGCGCGCGGCGCAGGACGACTGTGCCCGTCGTGCCGTCCACATCGTAATCGCCGTAGATCAGGATCGGCTCGCCATTGTCCACCGCCCGCAGCACGCGCACAACCGCATCGTTCATGCCGAGCATGAGCGCCGGATCGTGCAATTGATCGAGTGTGGGGTGGAGCAGTTGCGTGACGGCTGCGGGCGTGGCGATGTCGCGCGCGAGCAAGAGACCGGCGACGACAGTGGAGAGGCCGGACGCGGCGGCGAGCGTGCGCGCCTGCGCTTCGTCGTAGCCGCGCACGTGCCAGTGTTTCGAGCCGGCGAGCTTCATTCGTTATTCCGCGAACCAACCATGCTGGTCGAGCAGCTTGACGCCGATCCGCTGGCGACCGTCTTCCGCGTCCAGCCAGACGCCGTTGACTTCGGCGGTGAGCATACGCCCAAACGGCGCGGTCAGTTGCACGATTGCGCCCACCGCCACGTCCGCCTCGCTGATGAGCGTTGCGCCGCCGCGACTGACGCGCACGGCTTCGGCCTGCATGCGTTGCGGCGCGCCCGTGCCGCCCGGTTGCCACTGTAGCTCCACGGTGAAGTTGACGGGCACGCGCGGGCTGCGCGGGCGCTGTGTGTCGCGGGGCAACACGCGGTTTGTTTCGTCGTTCATGCCAGAGTTAGCCCTCTCTTCTGAAATGCTCTTTTACGGCAAGGAGGGGCAAGTAAGAGTGTAACCGAATCAGTGGGAATTGCGGAATGCGGAGTACGGTCAGTACCGCCTGCGGGAGCGGGCGGGTGTGTCGCGAGAGCATGACCCGCCCGCTCCCGCAG
>JANMAD010000055.1:0-1960 GCA_031359515.1 Acidobacteriota bacterium
TGCGTGCGCCGATGCGGCGCGCGTGGGCGGAGATGTTCAAAGGCTTCGATCTGCTCGTCGCGCCATCGCGCGCCACGGTGGCCAATCCGCTGGATAAAAGTTTTGGCGAGGCGTGGCCGGGCGTCAATGCATCGTCGCCCATCGGCGCATCGAACGCGGTGGGCGTGCCCGCGATCTCCGTGCCGAACGGCTTCGGCGTGGCGGGTCTGCCGACCGGCCTACAGTTCATCGGGCCGGCATGGAGCGAAAATTTACTCGTTGATGTGGCCGCGCATTATCAACAAGCAACCGACTGGCACAAGCGTCGCCCAACCCTCGCTTGAAGCACACACAGACAGACGAAGCAACGCAATGACGATCACTTTCAGCCGCCGGCTCGCCTACGTGCTCGGCATCCTCACGCCCTTGGCCGAGACGATCCGGCGTTGGCATCAACTCGGGCAGTTGCATTACCTGCCGTTTTGGCTCGACGATTACATACTGGGCGCGTTTCTGTTGTACGGCGCGTGGCGCACCGGGCGCGACGCGCGCAGCGGACAACCGTTTCTCGCGGCGGCGTGGGGCTTCACGTGCGGCATGGCCTACGCGAGTTTCTTTTCACAGCTTGAGCATTTGCACGACGACCCCGCACCGATCTCCGGCAGTTGGGTGTTGGCGATCAAAGGCGTGGGCTTCGCGCTGGCGATACTTGCGTTGGTGGGAAGTTTGCGCCGACTGCCATACAACCGCGTTCTTTGAGCGGCGCACCGGCGACTTTATGACGCAGAGGCGATACGCTCTTCGTTATCGTTGTCGTCGTCTGCGTCTGAAGTTTCTGCGTCGGCAGTTTCGGTCGTGAGGTCTTGTGCGGCCTCTGTCTGTGGGCGTTCTTGATCGAGGTCGCGTTTGATGGCGTCGAGGATGCCGTTGATAAACTGCGTGGCCTCGAAGGTCGAGAAGCGGCGGGCGATCTCCAGCGCTTCGTTGATGGCGACGGTGCGCGGCGTCTGCTCGTAGAGGAATTCGTAAACCGCGAGCCGCAGCACGTTGCGATCAACGACCGCCATGCGCGAGATGCGCCAATGCTCGGCGCGCGACTTGATGCGCTCGTCGATCTCCGCGACGTGTGCCACCGTGCCCGTCGCTAAGCGGGTCGCAAACTCGCGCGCCGTCGCTTCCGGTTCGGCTTCGCTCAGTTGCGTCCAGTAGTCGCGCACAAGCTCATCGAGGCGCGCATCGTCACCTGCCACATCCGCCGCAAAGAGCATTTGCAAGGCACACTCGCGCGCCTTACGTCTCGAACCCATGCTTAACCCCAGTGACAAGTGACAAGTGACAAGTGCCGAGCAAGAAGTTCTTATCTTGTCACTCGTCACTTGTCACTTACCAAACGCTTCCTTGTAAAGGTTGACCAACTCGACGGCCGACATCGCGGCTTCGAAGCCCTTGTTGCCGGCTTTGACGCCGGCGCGATCAATCGCCTGCTCCAACGTGTCGGCCGTGACGATGCCGTAAACCACCGGCACGCCCGTCTCCATCGCGGCTTGCGCGATGCCCTTCGTCACCTCGCCCGCGATGTACTCGAAGTGCGGCGTCTGCCCGCGGATGATCGTGCCGAGGCAGATGAGCGCATCATAATTACCAGACGCGGCCAGCTTGCGCGCCACGAGTGGAATCTCGAACGAGCCGGGCACGCGGAAATGCGCCACTGCCGCCTCGTCCGCGCCGAGTCGTTCCAGTGCGTCGAGCGCGCCTTCGACGAGCCGCGCCGTCAGAAAATCGTTCCACCGACTCGACACCACTGCGAAGCGAAAGCCCGCGGCGTTCAGCCGACCTTGATGTGTCACGGGTTGCAAGCGACTTTGGCGACTCCAACTCTCATTAGGGATTGATTCAAGCGCAGTATAAGTTGCGCGGTGGCGAGTGACAAGTGCCTAACACAGTGACGAGTGACAAGTGACGAGTGACGAGCTAAGAGAAA
>JANMAD010000111.1:0-34237 GCA_031359515.1 Acidobacteriota bacterium
CGAGCGATAGACCAGCCGATCCAGCCCCGACAATTTGGCGGCCACTTCATCCCGCCAAAGATACTTCACATACTTGAATGCCTTTTGCTCGCGTTGTTGACTCATGCAACCTCCCTCAAGTGGCTGAGATTCGTTCAGCCCACAAACGTAGCTGCGTCCGCACCGATAGCACTTACCTGACGGCAGCGCGCCATCAGCACAACATCTTTTCCGCACCGTCAATCCGCCCCGGCGCACACGCAGCCCTTAGTTGCCGCGCGGCGCAATCTTGGCCGGCTCAAGGCGCGGCACGAGCAGGTGTATGATCGCCAGCGAAAGCAGATAGGCCGAGGCAGCGATGATGAAAAGTATCGTGTAACTGCCCGTGTGCGTGAGCACGTAGCCGGTGATCTTCAAGATAAGCATCGCGCCGAGTGCGCCCGCCATGCCACCTAAGCCCACGATGGAGCCGACCGCCTGCCGGGGGAACATGTCCGAAGCGGTCGTGAATAGATTGGCTGACCAACCCTGATGCGCCGCCGCCGCCAGCCCGACCAGCACGACCGCGAGCCACATGTTCGACAACTGCGTGACGAACGCGACCGGCACGACGCAGATCGCGCAGATGAGCAGCGCCGTTTTGCGGCCGAAGTTGACCGTGCGCCCGCTCTTAATCAGCCACGAAGAGAGCCAGCCGCCGCCGATTGAGCCTACGTCCGCCATGACATAGATGACGACGAAGGGCGGGCCGAAATTTTTGATGTCGAGCTTGAACTCCTGACTGAAGAAGAGCGGCAGCAGATAGAGATACCAGCGCCAGATCGCGTCGGTCAGAAATTTGGGGATGACGAAGGCCCACGTCTGTCTGTGCGGCAGTAGGCTGCGCCACGCGATCTTGACGACAGGATCAGGCGGGTCGCTCTGGATGTAGGCCAGTTCCGCGCGGCTGAGCTTCGGATGCTCCGTCGGCACGCGGTAGAAGATGAACCAGAAGACGAGCCAGACAAGGCCGAGCGCGCCCGTCATGACGAAGGCCCACTGCCAGCCCCAGTTGAGATAAAGCCACGGCACGACGAGGGGCGCGATGATCGCGCCGACGTTCGAGCCGGCGTTGAAGATGCCGGTGGCGAGCGCACGTTCCTTCTTCGGAAACCACTCGGCGACCGTCTTGATCGCTGCCGGGAAGTTGCCCGACTCGCCCAACCCTAGTAGGAAGCGCGCGGCGCTGAAGCCGAAGACCGTGCTCATCCCGGCGTGGAGGATCGAGGCGAAGCTCCAGAAGATGAGCGCGACTGCGTAACCCACGCGCGTGCCGACCCAATCGAGCAAACGGCCCGCGCTCACTAGCCCGATGGCGTAGGCGACCTCGAACCAGAAGACGATGTCGGTATAGTCGTTGGGCTGCCAATGGAAGCGTTTCGTTAACTCCGGCCCGAGGATGCCGAAGACGAGCCGGTCAACATAATTGACCGTGGTGGCGAAGAACAGCAGTCCGCAGATGACCCAGCGGTAACGGCCGACGCGCTGGTTAATCCCCTCGCCGACCGCTTCGATGACCGCGCCGGTCGCGCTTGCTCCGATAGACTGATCGCCCTCGTTCTCGGCCAGCGAGATCGGCTCCGTCGTGGCATGGATCGCGTCCGCGAGTGAGTGCCTGCGTGTCGGCTTATTCGACGATGGCATAGGGCGTCGTGCTCCTTCTTCGGAGGCTCAAAGCGGCGCACAACTTGCGCCGCGATCAATCATGTCACTACTTCTTCAAACTGATAACACGTCGGGTAAAACATAGGGCCGGCCATTGATTTCGATTTGAATTGAAGGCCAGTCAGGTGACGTTGTAAGCACCTCGACGTGATCGTTGAAAGCGATGCAAGTCTCCTCGACCTTCGTGCCCGTGATCGAAGGATTCCACGCGAAGGCTTGATTGACCTGCACGACCTCCGCGCAGGCCGGATGGGCCACCCAGTCGCGTGTGCGATACCCGCACGCCCCGCCCTGATGATGTCTGTGTTGCTCACCGGCGAAACCGGCCTCCGCGTAGGCGTTCGCGGCCACTTCGTACAGCTCACGTCCGGTTGTGCCCGGTCTGGTGGCGGCCAGCAGTTGTGCGTGGACACGCGCCGTCGCTTCCGTGCGGCGATGCAGTTCGGCCGGCACAGCACCAGCGCAGACGATGCGCGACAACGAAACGATCAGACCGCCGCGGCGTGCGCAGACGACGATCAGCACGACCTTCTCCCAACGGCGCTCCGTCGGCACAGGATGCCGAAAGCGCGCGAGCCGCTCGTCGGCCGCGACCAGCGCAACGACAGCGCGCATCCCTCGTGCTGCGAGCGCATCCTTTGTCCGGCGGGCGATCTCCGTCTCGCTCAGACCGGGCGTGAGTGTGCGTGCGACTGCGCCGATGGCCGTGCCTGCATCCCGCCCGAGCGCACGGCAGCGTTCAATCTCATCCTCTGTAAATTGGTAGCGTGCGTGCGCGAGCGCAACTTCAACGACACAGGCCGAGTTGCCGACGGGCAAGTCAGAACCGAGCGCCGCGTTGTCTGGCAGCAGCGCGCGTGCGCGTTCGGCGACTAGGGCCGGCTGCGCTTTCTCTTCCTCCCAATCGAACTCCACCGGCTCGTAATCCTGCCCCGGCAATTCTTCGGCGAGCAGGCGGGGCAACTCGATGTTATTAGCGATGACGAAGCGCCGCCCGTCGCGCCGCACAAAGAGCGCGCCCGCCCCGGCCTCGCGGCTCAGGTCGATGCCGTTGCTGCCGCCGCCCGTTAACCAAGCGAAATTATGTTGCGCGCTGACGAGTACCCCGCCGAGATTTTCGGCCGCGAGCAAGCGGACTACGCGCTCGGTTTTCTCTTCCAGTTCGCGTCGCTTATTCATAGCTGCCAGCTTGCAACCATCACAGCCGTTAACACGCAGAACCGATCTTGCTGGTTAAGTCTTGCCAGATCGCACGCCACCCAATTCGTCATGACCGGCAGTCAAGCGGTTAACTCGCGGGCCGATCAGCTTGCTGGTCTGTCTGGTACACAGCCCCTCAGGCGGCTTTTCCGAGTGTGTGCTAACTGCCGAGCTTAAGACGTTCGGCTGAGGGAGTGGGGGAATATTACTCGTTCAGGCTGCGTTTGCCAATCATCCAACACGCCGCGCCACACAGCAAAGATCACGCCCTATGTCGGGCAAATCGCGGGCGTTGCTCACTTCCTATTTTTTCGCGGCGGGGCGGTCGAGTTGCGCGTGATCAGGTAAGTCGGGATGCGTATCTCAATGCCCGGTTGCTCGGGCCGCTCGATGGTCAGCATCAACGCCTCAATGGCCCTGCGCCCAATCTCTATGCGCGGCGAGCAGACGGTCGTGAGCGACGGCTCGGCGAGGGCCGCGAAAGCGATGTCGTCGAAACCCACGATGGAGATGTCGCGCGGGATCGACAAACGCGCCGCCCGGAATTCCTGCATGACGCCGAGCGCCATAAGGTCGTTGGAGACGACCACTGCCGTCGGCAACTTGCCCGCCGCCAAAATTTCGCTCGCGGCCCGTCTCCCGCTATCAAACTTGAAGTCGCCGTCGTAAATCGCCGGCCGTACGTCGGGGGCGTGGCGGGCCATGGACGCTAAGAACGCTTCCCGCCGGACGATGGCCGAGCGGAAATGGTTGGGGCCCGCGACGTGGGCAATCTGCCGGTGGCCGAGGGAGATCAAGTGATGCACGGCCGCTTCAATCCCGACGGCATAGTCCACGAGGATGTTGCTCATGTACGCGCCGGCCATGCCGAGATTGTGGAAGACAACCGGCACACGTCTTTGCGCCAGATCGCCGATCAGCGCCGGATCAAGCTCCGAAGTCATCAGCGCGACACCCGCCACCTTGAGTTCGATCAGCCGCCGCACGTAGTCAGCCGCGCGCTCGGCGTCGTAGTTCGTGTTAATCAAGATCACGTTGTAGCCGCGCTCAAAGCAGGCGGCTTCGACGCTCTTGACCAGTTCGGGGAAAAATGGGTTAGCGATGTCCGAGACCAACAGGCCGACGATATGACTGCGCCCGGAGGCGAGAGAGCGCGCGTGCGCATTGGGGTAGTAGTTACATTGTTCGATGGCGCGCAGCACCCGCTCGCGTGTGTCATCGCTGACGTACTTCGTTTTGTTAATGACATGCGAGACGGTCGCTGTAGAAACGCCCGCCGCACGCGCCACATCCTTGATCCTCACGGGGATGAGTGGAACGCTGGGCGGGGGCGCCGCACCTTTTACGGGTTTCTTCATCGACATTATTTATGGTTGCATACAGTGTGCGCGGCGCAGTAGCAGCGCAGGCAGCGCCGCCCGCCGAGCGTGCCGGCATCTATGCCGAGGAGCTTCAGGCCGTTGGTGTCGGCGCGGCTTGATCCTTGCTGCCCACGGCCAGACGCATGATGTTCTCTTCCGTGCAGTCGGCGCGCTTAAGCACGCCCGTGATGCGGCCCTCGTGCATCACGGCGACGCGATCACTGATGTGTAAGACCTCTTCCATGTCGCTGCTGATCATGATGATCGCGACGCCTGACTCCGCCAGCTTGCGCATCAATGCGTAAATCTCGGCCTTCGCGCCCACGTCAATGCCGCGCGTCGGCTCGTCGAAGATCAGCACTTTCGGATTGAGCGCGAACCAGCGGGCAAGCACGACCTTCTGTTGATTACCGCCGCTCAAGTTCGCCGCCTTCACTTCGACCGACGGCGCTTTTACGTTCAGCTTGTGGCAATTATCTGTGGCGCTCGCGCGCTCCCTATCGAACGCGATGAGGCCGGCGGTCGCGTAACGCTCCAGCGCGGGCAGCGAGAAGTTTTCGCGGATCGTCATGTCGGTTACCAACCCGGCATGGCGGCGGTCTTCCGGGACGAGATAGATGCCGCGCCCGATGGCGTCCTGCGCCGAACGAATGCGCAGCGACTGCTTGTCGAGCCGCACTTTATCTGCCACCGCCCGGTCAACGCCGAAGATCGCCTGCGCCATTTCGCTGCGGCCCGCGCCGACCAATCCGGCCACGCCCAGTATCTCACCCTTGCTGACATCGAAAGTGAGTTGCTTGTCGGGGTAACGCATCGTGCGCAGGTCTTCGACCACAAAATAACCCGGCACTTTTTCGACCGTCGGATGTTGGTAGAAGCTTTCAATGTCGCGCCCGACCATGAGCGAGACCATCCGGTCGTGTGTGATTTCCGCGCGCGTGAGCGCCCCGGCGTTCGCGCCGTCGCGCAGCACGACGGCCCGGTCGGCGATCTCTTCGACCTCATTCAACCGGTGCGAGATGTAGATGATACCGACGCCCTGCGCACGCAAATCCTTGACCACTTCGAGCAGGCGTGCGGTCTCCGTCAATGTCAGACTCGAAGTCGGCTCGTCCATGATCAGGATGCGCGCGAAGAGCGAGAGCGCCTTTGCGATCTCGACCAACTGTTGCTGCGCGATGGACAGTTTGGCGAGCGGCGTATGCGGCGCAATATCAAGCCCGAGCCGTTGCAGATGTTTTTGCGTCTCCGTCTCCATTTTGCGGCGGTCAATGAGGCGCAGGAAGCCGCCGGTCGTCGGCTCACGGCCGAGAAAGACATTCGCCGCTACATCGAGATTATCGAACACATTCAGTTCTTGATGGATGAAGCCAATGCCGTATCTCGTCGCATCGGCGACGTTGTCGAGCGAGACCCGTGCACCGTCGAGCAGCACCTCGCCGCTGTCCGGCTGATGCACCCCGCCCAGTATCTTCATCAACGTGGACTTGCCCGCGCCGTTCTCGCCCAAGAGCGCGACGACCTCGCCCGTGCGCACCTCCAGATCAACACTTTTCAGCGCGTGAACGCCGGGAAAGCGTTTATCAATCTGCCGCATTTGCAGGATCGGAGTTTTCATCATGCTTAGTAAGCAGTGCGCAGTAGGCAGCCAAGTGGTGCTAGCCGTTTTGACTGCTTACTGCTCATTGTTAACGTCCGCGCAGCTCATTGATCTTTTTGGTGAACTCATCGACGGTGTCGCGCTTGATGATCCTCGTCTCGACCAGCTTCCGCTTGTCCGCCGGAAGCACGGATTTGTCGCCCGCTAATACCTGCGCCATCATCTTGATCGCCTGATAGCCGAACTCGTAGGGCTGCTGGACGACCGTGCCGTGGATCGCGCCATCATGCACGCCCGCGAGGGTCTCGTCCTCTTCGTCGAAGGCGATGATCTTCACCTGCCCGATCTTGCCTGCGTCTTTGACCGCGTTCAAAATCGCCGGCCCGTTGTAACCCCACAGGCCGACCAACCCGGCGACCTCAGGGTATTTGACGAGCGTGTCGGCGACGTTCGCCTTCGCGCGCACGCGATCCGTGTCGTCCGTGCGCACGTCAATGATCTGCACGTTCGAGCCTTGCAACGCTTCCTTGATGCCCTGCAAGCGCTCGGCCGCGTTGCGCGCGTCGGTCTTGCCGACGAAGATCATGATCTTGCCGCCCTGCGGCAGCGCCTCTTTGATCAGCCCGCCGGCTTGCCGGCCCGCCGCCACGTTGTCCGTGCCGACGTAGCAGACACGGTCGCTCTTCGGGGCGTCGCTGTCCTGCGTGAACACCAACACCTGCTTGGCGACATCGTTGATCAACTGCGTCTGATTGTCCGGGTCAACCGGACTAATGGCGATGCCGTCAACGCCCTTCGCCAGCAGATCGTCAACGAGGCGCTTCTGATCGGCCGCCGTGCCTTCAGCCGGAATCTTGAACTCGACCGTCACGTCTGCCAGTTCAGCATCGGCTTTCTCGCAGCCTTTGCGCGCAATCGTCCAGAAGTCCGAAGCGTTGTTCGTGACAAAGGCGAGCCGCTTCGTCGCGCCACCGCCTTGGCCACTCTGACCGCCCTGCTGGCAGGCGGCGAATAACAGCAGGCCGGCACAGACGAGCGCGATAGTGTGCTTGAGACTCATGTCCCTCTCCTGATGCTGAAGTCTAATGGCGCAGCCTAGCCCCGCTCAGGCCGCGTGCGCCCGATCTTCCCGGTCGCATGTTGGCAGGCGCTGACCGTGCCGGAAAATGTTAAGCGTTTAAGCGGTCGAGCAACGCACTATACCACTGAAGACTTGCGTGTCAACGCACTCATGTCAACCGCGCGCTTGCTTGTAATGCACACGACTCCTCGCTGCTGCAATCGACGGCATAGATCGTATCGCCCTCGTCTTCGCGTGCGACCGCCGCCAACGCTTCCAGCGCCGAGCGTTCACAGGCTGCGACCACCGCGCGCCGGATCAACTCGTGCAGACGGCGTAGCGGTGCGAGGAGCGTTTGTGGATCGTCCGGTGCAAAGGTGTCGGCCATCTGCCTGTCCCTCTGGTGCGGTCGGTTTACCGCACCCGTGCAGCACGGCGTTGCAGGATTTGATCGGCGAGTACGCCGACCAAGATCACCGCCCCCAACACCGCGAAGTTGAGCGAACTGGGGATGCCCAGCAGGTTGACCAGATTCTGTAAGACTTGCAAGAGCGCCGCGCCGATCAAAATCCCGATGATCGACCCCTCGCCGCCGCGCAAGGAACAGCCGCCCAGCACCGCCGCCGCGATGCCGTACAGCTCGAAGGAATTGCCGTGCGACGAGGGCGAGATCGAGTTGGTGTAGAAGGCGAAGACGATGCCGGCGATACCGGTCAACACGCCGAGGATGATGTAGGCGCTGGCCACGATCTTCTGCGCGTTGATGCCCGAATAGCGCGCCGCCATCTCGTTGCGCCCCACGGCGAACAGGTAGCGGCCATAGACCGAGCGGTGCAGCACGACCCACATGATGATGCTGATGATGATGAGCAGCACGAACGGCGTGGGGATACCGAAGAGGCTGCCTGTCGCCAGGCTGCGCAAGTTCTCGAAGCCCGCGCCCGTGCCAAAACCCTTCGTCTCGTCGTTGGCGATGAAACGCGCCAGCCCACGATAAAACAGCAACCCGCAGAGCGTGACGATGAACGGCTGCATGCGCATCTTCGTGATCAGAAAGCCGTGCAACGCGCCAAGCAAGGAGGTCACGCCGATGACGGCGAGGACGGCCAACGCGCTCGGCCAGCCCCATTGCGTCAGCATGAGCGAGAGCAGCACACCCAGCAGCGCGAAGACGGAGCCAACCGAGAGATCAATGCCGCCCGTGATGATGACTAAGCCCAGTCCGATGCTGAAGATGCCATAAGCCCCGATCAAGCGCGCCATGTTCTGTAAGTTGGCGGGGGCCAGAAAGCGCGGGTTCAGGATAGAGACGACGATGCACAGCACTACGAGCAATACGAACGTGCCCAATTCTTTCTTCATCCTGTTCCTTTCTTAACGCCCGCACCGCCCTTCCATGTTAGCTTGCTGTCGCTCTATTATGGCCGCGCAGTAAAGCGGTTAACATTCTGTCGGGAGAACCGGCGCAGCCAGCGTGCAATGCTGCTGGCGCGAGACTCGCCAACCTGCAAAGCTGTTATTCGTTTCATTGCCTTCTACTGTAACGGCTACTTTTTTGCAAGGAAATCTGCGCGGACTAAGACACGTTGAAGCCACGTTGCTGCAACGCGCAGGTCTAAAGCCAGCTCATGAGTAAGCAGCAGTCGCGGTAGCTTGGCGGTATGCTGGAAGGAGGATTGAATATATGAGTAGCAAACCTGCACCTTCGGTGGTCGGCAGAGGCGCGCCTGATCTGTTTCTCTCGCCGGACGAGTTGCGCGCAATTCTCGAACAAGCGTTCCTCACTATTGCCCCCAGCGCACGCGTGCTAGCAATCATTCCCGATAAGACCCGCGATGACAACACCGACCTGCTGTTCCCGCTTGCCACGGAGCTACTTGCGGCGCGGGGCGTCGCGCAGTTCGACGCGCTCGTCGCGCAAGGCACGCACGTGCCGATGACCGAGGCCGAGAAGTTAACCAAGATCGGCGCGCAGGCTCGCGCATCCTTGCCGGGGCTGGGCCAGATATTCGACCACCGCTGGGACGATCCGGCGGAACTGGTAACTATCGGCGAGTTGAGCGCCGAGCGCGTGCGCGAGTTGACGGGCGGACTGCTCGACCGGTCGGTGCGCCTGACCATCAATCGCCGGTTGGGGCCGGGCGTCTATGACACGGTGCTCATCTTCGGCGCGACCGTGCCGCATGAGGTAGCCGGTTTCGCGGGCGGCGCGAAATACTTCTTCCCCGGCGTGGCCGGCCCCGAACTGACACACGCCACGCACTGGCTCGGTGCGCTGGCGAGTGTCGAGAGCATCATCGGCCGCGTCAACACACCCACGCGCCGCATGATCGAGGCGGCGGCCGACTTCATCCCCGCGCGCATCATCTCGCTCAACTCGGTCGTCACACGCGACGACGACAATCAACTACACACGCACGCGCTCTTCGCCGGCGATTTCCGCGTCGCGCTGCGCAGTGCCGCCGAGGTCAGCCGGCACTTGCACGTGAAGTACACGGGGCGCAAATACCGGCGCGTTGTCGCGCTCTTGGACGAGCACTACGACGAGATGTGGGTGGGCGGCAAAGCCAGCTACCGGCTTGGCGGCATCATCGAAGAGGGTGGCGAATTGCTCATCTACGCGCCGCACCTACATCATCTCTCGGAGACGCATGGCCACTTGATTGAGAAGTACGGCTATGCGCCGATTGAGGTGGTGAGCGAAATGGTCTCGCAGTCGGCGGAACTGATGGCGAACCTATGCGTCGCGGCGCACTTGGCGCACGTCTCTTACGCTGGCCGGCGCGACGAGGACGGGGGCATCGTCCCGCGCTATCACATCACGCTTGCATCACGGATCGACGAGGCGACGTGCCGGCGCGTGAACCTCGGCTACATGGATTATCATCAGTTCCGCCGCGCGGAATATGAAGCGGACGCTGATACGCTCGTCGTCGAGCGCGCCGGGCGTGATCTCTACCTGGTCGAACCGCTCACATCTTAATGGGGCCTAATTGGGGCTTAAAGGCACTTGGCTAACCGGCACTGGGTCATTGTCACTGTTGCACAAAAACGCCATCAAGCTCACTTTAAAAGTCTGTTAGGTGGTGCATCTGGCGATCCCAACTGCCACGTTTGCTTGATATTGTTCTCATCCCCCTTTGGCAATCCGTTTCCTTCATACGTTATTGTTAAATCATTGTCGCAAACACTCGTATAAGCTGTGTTGTTCGCGTCCTGATCGGTGGCCGCTAACATTTTAGGGTTTTGACCAGACCAAGGTACAGCGACCTCATCACCATTCCTTAATGGATAAAGTCTTATAGGCTGCTGCCATTCTGAACTACTTGCTTCCTGATCGGCTATCAGTATAAGTGCCGCTCCGTTTCCGACGTTTCGTAAAGCCCGGCCAGAATCCGGGCGGCTAACAAATGATCGGCCGGGTGAGCGCTGGCTGGGCTGGCGGGCAGAACTTGCCGAGCGGTTCGGGCTGGCTCTGCTTGAGCAGACGAGCGCGCCGTTGTGTACGGCGCGGGCTTCGGTGTTGCACCGGAGCTTTGTTACTTTCGGCTGGGCTATCTTGCCGCGAAAGAAATGCTTGCGACAATCTGGCAGCGGCTTGGCTGCTTCCTCGAATATCACTTCGGCGGCGCTGAACAGCATCCGTGATCCGTCTGCGCATCAGGCGAGGCGCAACTGCGCCAGTGAGGCGCGGGCCATGCCACCGCTTACGTCGGGCACGATGCTTAACTCAAGTTGCGTCAGCCCGGCAAGCTCGACTCGGTAGTCTTCACTCTCTTGCGTATTGCCGTGCGGGCTGAAGTTCCACTGCTGCCGCACGATCTCGCGCCAGGATTCGCCGTCCGCCGACCAGCGCAACACGAACTCCTGCGTACGCTCGACCTCGTTTTCGATGAACACCAACCGGATGAGCTTGAGGGCTTGCGCAGTGTCGAAAATGAGCCGAATGATCTGTTCGCCGGTTTGCGCAGCGCGCCAACCGGTAGGTTCGCCGGGCAGTAGCAGCGCGTTTTCTACGGGGTGTGCAGACTCCTCGGAAGTGACTTCAACCGTCGCGATCTGCGCCAGTTGTAACCAAGCCAACTCAGCCGGCTGCGCCTCCGGTGGTAGCGCGCCGATCATGCGTTTACGCATCATTGTTCACCTGCCTTTAGCTGCCCGATCAAACTTGACACTGACTTTACCGCCAGCGCACTTTACAGCGCTTGTCTTATGCTGACCAATAATATTTTTGGGCCTGATAAATAGTTTTAGCCGCCGCACGTTCATGCAACGATAGCCCTAACCCGTATTGCGCAAACCCGCTGAGATGCCGTTGATCGTCGCGGCGAGCGCGTACTTCAACTCTTCCGTCTCCTCGCCGCCACGCAGTCGCCGCAGCAGTTCGATCTGGATCAAACTCATCGGATCAACATAAGGATTGCGTAAACGGATCGAACGAGCGAGCACAGGGTTGTGCTCCAACAACTCTCGCTGGCCGGTGATGCGTAAGATCATTTCGCGTGTGCGCTCGAACTCCGCGGCGATCATACGCCACACGCGCGCTCTTAACTCTTCGTCCGCGACCAGCAAACTGTAGCGGTGCGCAATCGAGAGGTCGGCTTTGGCCAAGCCGTTCTCGACATTGCTGATCAGGTCGTGAAAGATTGGGAATTTTTCCATCATCGTGCGGAGCAATTCTGCGCCGCCATCGTGTCGCTGGCAGTAGCGCGCGAGCGCATAGCCGACGCCAAACCACGCGGGCAGCACGTGGCGACTTTGCATCCAGCCGAAGACCCACGGGATCGCGCGCAGGTGCGTAACCTCAGCGCGCGGATCGCTCTCGTCCTTTCCTTCCGGCGTGCGCCGACTCGGACGTGAGCCGCTCTTCGCCAGCTCGAATTCTCGCACCGGCGTCGCCTGCTGAAAGTAGCGCAGCGTCGCGGCATTCTCCATAACCGACTCACGGTAAAACGTGAACGCTGCGGCCGACATCTCTTCCATCGCCGCCACCCAATCGGCTGCGCCGGGCAAAGCGCCGGGGCGCGCGAGGGCGGCGAGCGAGGCCGCGATCATCAACTCGAAACTGCGTTCGGCCAGCACGGCGTCGGAGTATTTGAAATTCAAGACTTCGCCCTGCTCTGTAATCCTGAGCTTGCCGTTGAACGCACCGGGCGGTTGCGCAGCAATGGCGCGATGGGTCGGGCCACCACCGCGCCCCACCGTGCCGCCGCGCCCGTGAAAGAGGCTGAGCCGCACATCGCACTCGCGCGCCACACGATGCAACTCCGCGTGCGCTTTGTAAATTTCCCACGTACTCGTGATCATCCCGCCGTCTTTGTTCGAGTCGGAATAGCCGAGCATGATCTCCTGCTCGCGCCCCCACGAATCGAGGAGACGCGCGTACAGCGGCGCAGTCCAGAGCCGGCGGCAGACTTCCGGTGCGCGCCGTAAATCCTCGATTGACTCGAAGAGCGGCACGGGCATCACGCCTGGATCATTGCGCTCACTCGTCGCCGCTGCTTGCACGCCGCAGAGTTCCATCAGCCAGAGGAGCGACAACACATCCTCACCCACACTCGCGCCGCTGATGACGTAGGCGCGAATGGACTGCGGCGCAAAGGTGCGCTTGAGTTCGGCGACCGCGCGCAAACTATCGAGCAGCGCGGCGGTCTCGGCCGAAACGGCGGGAATCGTGTCGGGCGCATGCTCGGCGGCTAACGACTGTCCGGCGTCCGCTTCGCCGTCGAAGCGCAAGCCGCCGGCGAGCTCACGCACGGCACGGGCGTGGACGCGGGCGTGCTGTCTTATGTCGAGCGTGTGCAGATGAAAGCCGAACGTCTCCGCCTGACGCAGGAGCGGATCGAGCAACCCCGCGGCCAACTCGCCGCCGCCGTTCTCGGCGAGACTGTCACGGACGAGCGAGAGATCGGCGCTGAAAGAGGCGGCATCAGCATAACCGTCAACGCCTGCCGGGGCGGCGCGCGTGGCGCGCAGGCGGTACAACACGTAAGCGAGGAAACGCCGGTAAATTTCGGCGGGCGGGTGGCCGCTGACTTCCCCGTGTGCCCCTGTCAGAGTCTCGTCATAATTATTAAACTTCGCTTGTAAAAGCGGCGAGACTTTCACTTGCTGCGCTGAGAGACTGAGTTGCTCTTGCAAGTGATCGACGGCTGTCAGGTAGTAATCGAGAATGGTGTGGCGTGCGAGCAGGAGAGCCGCGCGCGTTGTCTCGGCGGTCACATACGGGTTGCCATCGCGGTCGCCGCCAATCCAGGAAGCGAAGCTGATTACGCCCGGCAAGGCGCGTGGCTCAAGCCGGGCAGCGTAAACCTGCTCGAACCCGCTCGCCATCTCCGCGTACACATCGGGCAGTGTGCAAATCAACACCGCCGGGTAGTAGTCCAGCCCCATCATGATTTCGTCGGCGACGGTCGGCTGGCGACGGCGGATGTCATCGGTCTGCCAGAGCGCGGTGATCTCGCGTGCGATAGCAGTTTGGGCGGCGACGGCTTCCGCGTCCGCGAGCGGCAAGCGACTCAGGCGTTCCAGTTGTTCGGCGATGCGGCGACGTTTGAAGAGGATCGTCCGGCGGGCGACTTCCGTCGGGTGCGCTGTGAAGACGGGCGTGACCACGATCTGTCGTAACAGGTCGAGCGCGGCTTGCCCTGCGATGCCCGCATCACGCAGCCGCTCTAACGTGCCGCGAAAAGTGCCGGACAAGGCCGGCAGGTTCGCGGCGAGAGTCCGCGCGCGGCGACGTTGCTTGCGATGATTGGTTTCGGCGAGATTGGTGAGTTCAAAGTAGATCGCGAAGGCTTTGGTCAGTTGGTATGCTTCAACGACGTGCAGACGTTTGACGACAGCTTCGGCGCGAGTCATCAGATCACTCTGATCTGCCGGCGCAATCTGCTCGGCGGCGGGCGCGAGTTCGGCGTGCGCGTCGCGATGTTCGCCCGTCAAACTGCGTAGCAACTCGACGCTGTTATAAAGCTCTTCCCCAGCCTGCTCCTTGAGCGTCTGGCCGAGCAGTTGGCCGAGCGAACGCACGTCACGCCGCAAAGGGAGTTCCTTCAAAGCCGGGTCGCTGCTCGTCAACTCGGCCAGCCGCGCCGCTTGATCCTCCGCTTGCCACAGAGACTCCATCACTTTTCGCACCCGCCTTGCCGCCGGTTAATTTTCGTGGGAACTTAATACTTCAGCACCGGCGGCGCAGCTTCGTTAGACCACGCCGTAATTCTTCCCGTCAAGTTGAGCAAGCGTCTCTTAAAACACGCTCGTCTGCCCGCCGCCCATTAATCCACCCGTCACGTCGAGCGCGCTCTGATAAGTAATTGCAGTTCATAAGTTTGATGTTTCGACTTATGAGGCTATAAAAACTTTAAGCTTGACGCGCAGACACGGGCGTCCCTAACCTGACTATCTCGCGGGCTTAGTTTGCTGCTAGCGACGAATGGTAAAGTCTCGCTGTCATGCTATGAAAAATTGTCCTTAAACTATCCTGACGAACTTCGACAATCAGGTAAGCCAGAGCAAACAGAAACGGGAAGGGTGCGCTCCGGCTCTGTTATAAAATCAAGCAGTACCAGATTGACTGCGAACGCTATCGCCAATAGCCCGCGAGAATCAACGGATGGAAATCACGCAACTTGAGTTTTTTTTTGAAGATCGTCGAAGAAGGCAGTTTTTCTAAAGCCGCCGAGCGCGCGTTTCGCACGCAGCCCGCATTGAGCGTGGCGATCCGTCGCCTCGAAGAGGAGATCGGCGCAACCCTCTTCGACCGCTCGCAGAAGACACCAACGCTGACGGAAGTCGGGCAAGTCTTTCACGGCTACGCCCAGCGCATCATCGGGCTGCGTGATCAGGCGCGCGAAGTCGTGGCGGAGATGCGCGAATTAAAATCGGGGCGCGTGCGCGTGGGCGCTAACGAAAGCACTTCGCTCTATTTGCTGCCCGACATCATCCTCGCCTTCCGGGCGCGCTTCCCGCAGGTCAAGGTGGAAATCTATCGCAACCCTTCGGAACTCCTGCCGCGCGAAGTGTTCGACCGCAACGTAGACTTCGCCCTCACGGCGAATGAACCGATGGACAGCGACCTGCAAGCATTCCCGGTGCTGAAGGACGAGTTGACGCTCATCATGAGTCCCGCGCATCCGCTAGCGCAGCGCGAGTCGGTGAACGTGAAGGAGTTGGGGAAGGAAATGTTTCTCGCGCACAACGTCAAGACAGCTTCGCGGTTGAAGGTAATCGAGACATTCGCCAAACACCGCACGCCGCTCAACATCACGCTGGAATTGGCGACGGTGGAAACCATCAAGCGGTTCGTGCAGAAAGAGGTCGGCATCGCGTTCGTCCCGCACATGTGCGTGAGCGAGGAATTGGAGCGGGGCACACTCATCTCTATCCCCGTCCGTGGGCTTTCCTACACGCGCACGCTCTGGGTCATGCACCGGCGCGGCGCGCACGCCTCACACGCCGCCGCCGCATTCCTCGAAGTGCTACGCGAGCACGCGCACGCACAGCGCATTTAGCGTGCGTGCGCGACGCTTCGCCAAAACTGCTTGACGGAAACCAGCAGGCTGCGTGCCTTGCTCAAAGTTATCAGTCTATAAAAATTACGTATGGCCGTGCAGCACGACAAGCATAGAGAGGGAGCGGCAGCCGAACTCCACGACGCCTCCGATGATGTTTGCTACGTGCTTGATGGCACGGCGACGCTCACACTTGGCGGGCGTCTCGACGTGCCGCGCGAGATTGAACCGGGCGAATGACGCAGCCCGCAGATCATCGGCGGGCTGACGTTCACACTTGCCAAAGGCGACTTGATCATCGTCCCGCGCGGCACACCGCACCAGCGCAGCACCGTCGGTAAAGGGTTCTCCATGATCTTGATCAAGGTATTTGCCGAACCCATGCGGGCGCAAGCGCCGCAACCCGCGGCCACGAGTAAGCCGCCCCAGCTATAAGAGAACGGCGCGGCAGAGCGTGTACGCACTCGCCCAAGGGGCTGCCATCGGCGTTGCCGGGCGCGGCCGCACAGTGGGCGACCGAGCATTGACTAAGCGGGAGCGATGCGATAAGCAATAGCACTGACGACACAGCCGCCTGTATTAGCGAAGCAAAGAAAGGTGATAATCAATGCGCGCCACTAGCAAATTTATGCAGCGGGCCTCGGTAGCAACTCTCCTCGCGATAACTATCGCGCCCGCGCTCTTAGGGCAACAAAGCAACACGCGCACGAACGCGCTCGACCGCATGCTGACAAAGCGTAACCGCGAGTTCAACGAGCGCGTGTTGGACAGAGAGATGCGCCGCCCTGAAAACAAAGAAGAGGAACAGTTGGCGCTCGCGCAGATCAAGGAAGACTACGTGCGCATTCAGGAGGCCAACCACGATCTGGCGCAGGCGACTGCTCAAGCAGATGCGCTTGATCTTAAGGTCGTCGCGAAGTTAGCGGCGGAGATAAGAAAGCGGGCGGGCCGACTCAAGTACAATCTGGTGCTACCAAAGCCAGAGGATGAACCCAAGCGCAGTAACGCGAACGGGGGCACGGAGGCCGAGCAACTACAGGCGGCCCTCGCGACATTGAGCGGTTTGGTCATAGACTTCGTAAACAATCCCCTCTTTCAGGCGGTCAACGTGCTTGACGCTCAGTCATCAGTCAAAGCGCGGCGCGATCTCGAACAGATCATTGCGCTGAGCGCGCACGTGAAGAAGAGCAGCGAGAAGTTGGACAGAGCGGCGCAGAAGTCTCAATAGAGCCGACCGCGTCACACATTTTGCCGCGCCTCGCGCACAATCTCGACGAACTGCCGCGCCCGCTCGGTAATCAAGTTCGCTTGCCCCGCACGCAACGCCTGCAAGTCCACGAGATCGTTGCCCACGCCCAACGCGCTCGCGCCCGCTTTAATAAAATCCGCTGCCGTCTTCAACGAGACGCCGCCCGTCGGCACTAATTCAATCTGCGGCAACGGCGCTTTCAACGCCTTGAGATAACTTGCGCCGCCCAACGCGCCCGCCGGAAAAATTTTAACGAAGTCTGCGCCTGCCGACCACGCCTGCACAACTTCCGTCGGCGTCAACGCACCGGGCAGCACCGCGATGCCATATCTACGGCAACAAGCGATTGTCTCCACATTGAGCGCGGGGCTGACGATGAACTGCGCGCCCGCGAGTATGCACGCACGGGCCGTCTCTGGATCAAGCACCGTGCCCGCGCCGACCAACGCATCAGCGCCATAACGCGCGGCGACTTCTTCAATCACGCGCACAGCGCCGGGCACAGTCATCGTGATCTCAAGCACCGAGATGCCGCCCTCTCTAATCGCATCAATGGCCCGCATCGCCTCGTCCGCCGACGCGGCCCGCACGACGGGGATGATCCCCGTTTCCGTGATCTGTCGAATTACGTCTGCCTTCCTCATAAATAATCTTGACCAACTAATGACCGTCAGTGTCTTGCATCAGTGTCTTGCGACTGATCTCTGCTTCAACGCGCTACCCGCGCGCCGCCGCCTTTCATCACGCGCTCGACTTCCGCGAGCGTCGCCATTGTCGTATCGCCCGGCGTCGTCATCGCCAGCGCACCGTGCGCCGCGCCGCACTCGACCGCCCACTGCGGCCCCTTGTCCATCAGCAAACCATAGATCAAGCCGGAAGCGAAAGAATCGCCGCCGCCCACGCGGTCGAAGATTTCGAGGTTCTCACGGGTCGCCGACTTGTAGAGCTGACCTTCAACATAACAGACCGCGCCCCAGTCGTTCACCGTCGCGGTCTTGGCGTTTCTAAGTGTCGTCGCGACAACTTTGAAATTAGGAAACTCTTGCGTGGCGCGCTCGATCATGCGTTGGAAGTTGCCCACATCGAGTTTAGAATGCTGCGCGTCCATGCCCTCAACGGCGAAACCGAGCGCGGCGGTGAAGTCCTCTTCGTTGCCGATCATCACGTCCACAAGCGGCGCAAGTTCGCGATTGACGGCCTGCGCACGCGCCTTGCCGCCGATAGATTTCCAGAGCGAGTCGCGATAGTTGAGATCGTAAGAGATGATCGTGCCGTGCCGTCTGGCCGCTTGCATCGCCTCGCGCGCCACGGCCGGCGTCGTCTCGGACAACGCGCAGAAGATGCCGCCGGTGTGCAGCCAACGCGCGCCGTCGCGGCCGAAAATCTTGTCCCAATCAACATCGCCGGCCTTCAGTTGCGAGACGGCCGTGTGCCCGCGATCAGAGCAACCGAGCGCGGCGCGCACGCCGAAGCCGCGCTCGGTAAAGTTCAACCCGTTCCGCGTCTCGCGCCCGACGCCGTCGTACTTCACCCAGACAACGTGCGATTGATCTACGCCGCCCTGATAGATCAAGTCCTCGACCAGACGCCCCACAGGATTATCCGCGAGCGCGGTGACGATGGCAGCGTCCAAGCCGAAACAGCGTTTCAGTCCGCGCGCGACGTTGTACTCGCCGCCGCCTTCCCACACTTGAAACGTGCGCGTCGTGTGTATGCGCCCGTCGCCGGGGTCGAGCCGCAGCATCACTTCGCCGAGACTCACACAGTCCCAACGACACTGCTCTTTCGGTTTGATGTTCAAGATGGCGGCCATTTTATTTTCAGTTCTTAAGCGCGCTCGACGTTCGCCGGTTCGAGGCGCGGCACGAGTAGATGCATGATCAGCAGCGCGATCAGATAGACCGATCCACAGACGATAAAGATCGGCGTGTAATTACTGTGCGTCCAGAATAGAACGTAGCCGGTGACGGCGGAAAAGATCATGCCGCCTATCGCGCCCGCCATGCCGCCGATGCCAACCACCGAGCCAACGGCACGGCGCGGGAACATGTCGGAAGCGAAAGTATAAATGTTCGCCGACCAGCCCTGATGCGCCGACGCGCCCAGCGCAATCAGGCCCACCGCCGTCCAGAGGTTCGTGGTATATGAGGTAAACGCCACCGGCACGACGCAGATAGCGCAAACCAGCATCGCCGTCTTGCGCCCTCTGTTGACCGTCCAGCCGCGCTTGATGAGCGTCGAAGACAGCCACCCGCCGCCGATGCTGCCGACATCGGCGACGAGATAGACGACGATGACGGGCAGGCTTAATTTGGCCATGGTGATGCCATAGTTCTTATCCAAAAACTTTGTGAGCCAGTAGAGATAGAACCACCAGACCGGATCGGTCATAAACTTACCGATGGCGAAAGCCCAAGTCTGCCGGTGCGGGAACAGGCGCGACCAAGGCATTCTCGTCGTCGGCTCCGGCGGGTCGCTCCTGATATACGCCAACTCCGTGGCGGACAGGCGCGGATGTTCTTCCGGTTTGCGGTAGAGCGGCAGCCAGAACAGCAGCCAGAAGAAACCGATTGCGCCGGTGGCGATGAAAGCTCCGTGCCAACCGTAATGGATGACGATCCACGGCACGGTCAACGGCACGATGATCGGCCCGAGATTCGAGCCGGCGTTAAAGATGCCGGTCGCCAGCGCCCGCTCTTTTTTCGGAAACCACTCGGCGGCAGTCTTGATCGCCGCTGGAAAGTTGCCGCCCTCGCCCAAACCGAGCGCGAAGCGCGCCATGCCGAAGCCGAAAGCGGAGCCAGCCAGCGCGTGGGCCATCGCCGCGAGACTCCAAAAGACAATCGCAAAGCTGAACCCTTTGCGCGTGCCGAGCCGATCCATCAAGCGGCCCATCAGCAGCAGGCTGATCGCGTAAGCGGTTTGAAAGGAAAAGACGATCCAGCCGTACTGCGCTTCGTTCCAACCGATGGAGCGTTGCAGGTCGGGCGCGAGAAAGCCGAGCACGTTGCGGTCGATGTAGTTGATCGTCGTCGCGAAAAACAGCAGACCGCAGATGACCCAACGATAACGCCCGATGCGCCCACTGACGCCCTCAAGCACGGCGACGGTCGCGCCGGTCACACTCGCGCCAGCCGATTGTGGCGCGGCGACATCGGACTCCGCCTTCACGCCGGCCACTGCTTTCACTGTTTCGCTCATAACACTCGTCTCTTTCTTCGTCTCAACTGCATGACTTCACCTCTGCTGCATGAATTCCTTCGGCGTGAGCGCACGCGGCGTGAAGCGCGCCGCCCGTACTGCCCCCTTGAACCATTGCACGCGATTCATCCTCATGCCGATGGCCACGCGGCCATTCGTCAACGGCTCGATGGTGAGCGGGCCGGAAAGCTCCTGTTGGCCGTCAACGTAGTGGCGCATCTCCGCGCCATCAAAGACGAGCGCAACGTGATACCACTTGGCCAACGGGTGCTTGAAATTTTCGGCATAGAGCGTCAACCGATGCTCGCCCGACTTGATAAACGTATCGAGAAACCATTCATCCCTGACAACGCGCACTTCGAGCAATACACGATTGTCGCCCGTTGCCTCTTGAATATGAAACCAGCGTTGCTCCTTGTTGCCGCCCGCGTCGGGCCGAAAGATTGCTTCAACAGTAAAGGCCCGCGCCCCGGCAAGCGGATTCGCCTCGACGAGCAGGCCATCAGCCGTACCGTCGAACAACAGCGCCTGCCCACCCGGCGCTTTTATAATCTGCGGCGCACCGATGACGGTCGGCGCGTTGCCACCGATCTTTTTCAGATTATCAATTTTCCACGTGACAACATTTTCGCGCGGCTCGTGCTTAGCCTTGTTCTGCCCGTAGCCAGCGACGGCCAGCACAAGCGTTAGCGCGGTAAAGATGAACGGGCGGAGTTTCAACACCACTTCCCTTTTTAACGCTACCGGCTGATCGCCTCAACGTGTTTGCGCATACTCGATGTAGTTGCACAATAACTTGCGCGCGACTTCGGCCGGGCCGGTCTCGACAGCAAGGTTGTCAACAATGTCCAGCGTTGATACCACGATCCGGCCTTGACCAAAAGGGATGACACCCACCGCCGTGCCCAACTGCATCGGGTAGCTGTGATAAGCCCCGGCGACCAACTCTTCATCTTGCAGCAGCAGCCCGACCCGATCATTGCCGTTGCGGACAACAGCTTGATACGGCCAGTTCATCGCGCTGTTTGTCGGCAACTCCTTAAAGAGCGGATGCTGCCGGACGAAATGCACGCCGCCCAACCAGTTCGTGCCGACCTTGAACGCGCCGCTATATTTAACGGCCGCGTGCTGGCGCAAGAACTCCATCCACGGCTCGGCATAATCCAAGATCAAAAGCGTCGTGCCATCACGGCGTGCGCGTTCAAGCAAGCGTTGCGGGTCGGGCACATTGTTGGCCGACACAGACCATAAGAGTTTGCAGTGTCCTGCGCCCCGCTGTTGCGCAAACTCGATCTTGATCGGCACGGGTTGACCGGCGATCAGATCGATCTGGCCGCGTTTCTCCGCGCCGCCTCTCGTTTCTGCCAGTTCGATGATCGCTTGACCATTGATCGTGACGTGGGCGCTGCCCGTAGTCTGGAGCGCGAACGTATGCTTGCCGCTAACGGGTGAAATGAGTTGCCCGGCCCAACGGATGCTATAAGCCTCGGTGGTGGGCACTTCCAGATCGGGCGTTGCGCCTTCGCTGATCGTCAAATTCACGGTGTCGTCTTGGCGCTGAAAAACTTGCTGTTTGAAATCCGCGCCGGTGAAGAAGGTCGCACGCAAACCGGCGGTTCGTCCGGTCGGATCGCGCAACTGTGCGGGCGCGATTAGACGCATGTCCGCCACGTTGGGCGGTTGCGCGATGACAACCCAATCAAGCCGCTCCAACCCGTCTTGATAAGCGGGCGCGTCAACTCCTTTTTGCTGCTTGAGAAAGTTGCGCACTTGACTGCCGCCTTCCCACACCGCGCCGCGCCCTTGCAACTTCGCGCTCCGCCAATCCACCGCGAGGACTTCATCACGCCCCCGCGCCTGCTCGCGCCCCGTTGCATTCAACAGCGTCGCTTCGATGCGGAACTTACCTGGCACACCATCAATCGGAATCGTCACACCTTCAGCGAGCAACTGACCGTACACGTCGCCGCCTGCGAGCGAGACAGCCGTCTCTTTGCGAAACACTTCTTTGCCGGCAGGATCGATAGCGATCACCTTGAGCGTGTGCGGCCCGCGCAGATTTCTCTCGTTGATGGCGTAAAAATCCGCCAGCACGCGGCCCGGTATCTGCGTGATCTGGTTGCGCAGTTTGACCGCGACATAAAACGGTTGATTGTAATAAGCGACGATGGCCGGATCGGCTTTAGGGTTGCGGAAGCTGTCCACGACGCCGGAATGATTCTCGATGATCTCGGCTTCCCACCCGTTGATGGCGTAGCCATCGGCGACGTTCGAGAGGCGTATATTCTCGATCTTGCGCCCCTGATGCTCAAGCGAAATAGTGCCCAGCGCGGTCGTCAGCGCATCCACCGTCGGGAAAACTGCGCGTAGATTTTTATGCGTGAGAAACTCGTCGAAAGTTTTGTACCAATCGAGATACACGCCGCCGTCCCAGCCTTTAACGGGCGCGGCGGCCAACGCGGCTTTGATCTTCTCTAAGCGCGGCGGTGTTGAGATTGCGCCCTCTTCGCCCCAGAAGACGATCTCGCGGGCGTTGTCAGTAAAATCATAAAACTCTCTCGGATTTCGGTAGAAAATTTGATCCCACACGGCGGGGCCGCCGGCGTGATGAAAATCGTACCAGCCGTTCAGATACACTTTATCGTCGAACGGGCGCATGTGCATTTTGATCGGGTCGGCTACGTCGCGCCCCTTAGCCCACGCGGAGGTGCGCGTAATCACGCGGCTCGGATCGAGCGCATGCGCAGCCCGCAGATCGCGCTCATGGATTTGCGCGACCGCCGCCGACGTTTGGCTGCTCTCGTTAATCATGTTGTAGATAACGAGGCTCGGATGATTGCGGTCGCGTCGCACCATGCGCAGTAATTTTTCGCGCGCCAACGCTTGCGCGAACTCGTCATTGCCGGTGGCGCGATAGTTCCCCGGTTCTTCAAAATAGAGTAGACCTTGCTCGTCCGCTTGCTCAAACACGACCGGCTGCCCGATGGCGCGATGGAAGTTGAGCATGTTCAAGCCCAACTCCTTCGCCACGCGAATCTGTTGCGCGGCCAAGGCGGGCGTCGGCACGATGCCGTTGATGGGCCAGAAGCCCCAACTGATCGCGGTGCGCAGCACGATGCGTTTGCCGTTCAAGCGCAACATCGCATCCGTGCCGATCCCCGTCGGCTCGAACCAGCGAAAGCCGAAGGTTTGCGCGGCCGTGTCCGTGGCTTGCTTGCCCTGCTTTATCGTCACCTTGCAGACATACAGGTTGGGATGATCCACGTCCCAGAGTCGGGCTGTGGGCACTGATACTTGCACGGGGATGCTGTTGTCGCCGGGCGCAAGATTGACGCCGGCGATCTGTTTACGGAAGAGGACGGCAGATGGGTTGCGCCGCTCTGCCACACTGAGATCGAGATCACGGCGCGCGGCCGTCGCGGTGTCGTTGCGGACGCTGATCTCGGCGTTGACCTCAGTTAGCGCGGGCGTGTTTTGGATGTAGAGTTCGTTGATGTAAACGGGGTCGCACGAGATCAGTTTGACGCGCCCGGTGATGCCGCCGAAGCCGTGACTGCCGGGAATCTGAAAGCGTCCCCAGTTGATCGTCGCGCCGTCGCGCCAATCGAAGTTGCCGCCGGGGTCGGTGATCCGCACCGTGAGTTGAATGGTCTGGCCCGGCCGCGCAACATCGGTCAGGTTCACCTCGAACGGCGTGTTGCCGACGAGATCATAACCGACCAGCTTTCCATTCACGTAAACTTCGGCCCGTTGACGCACCGACTCGAAGCGCAGCAGGATGCGCCGCGGCGACGTGGCAACCGGAATACGCACGTCGCGATACCACCAACTCACGCCCGTCAGATCGCCTTCGGGGCCGGCGACCGTCTGTAGATATTCTTCCACTGTGCCCGGCACGGCGACAGCCTGGCCCTGCGCCGATTGCAGCACGGCCCAACCGCCGGTCGGAGCGTTAACCGGCAACTTAGCAAGATCAGGCGCGGGAAAATAGAGCTCATCTTGCGCCCATGTCGCCTGCTTGTCGGGCCACAGTTTCCAACCATTGCCGGATAAGTCCAACTCTTGCCGTCCGCCCGGCGCAGCAAATGCTGAATGGCCGCCGAGCAGACCGCAGCAGAGCAACAGCCACAGCAATGCGTGATGCGTCTTCAGCCTGTTCATGTTGCGGGACTCGTCAACGTGTTGCTGTGGGCGCGCACAAAGTGTAGAGACGCCGGTCGGGGGATAGGGTTAATGGGGAGAGATATTTCATGTACAGGCTGCAAGCGGGTTTGGCCCCGTGCAGCCCGTACATGAGTAGGGTGATTAGAAGACCAGACGCAGACCGTACTGCATCTCGCGGCCGTTGTAGGCCACGAGCTTTCTGGTTACCTTACCGAAGTTTGCGCTGGTGAAGTCAACCGTCGGGTTATCGAAGTTGACGTGGTTGAAAGCGTTGTAGGCCTCGATGCGCGTCTCTAAGCGGAAGCGTTCGGTGATGCGGAACGATTTGCTGAGCGTCATGTCGGTCTGCCAGATGCCGGGGCCGTTGAGCCCGGCGTAGGTGTAGGGATTGTCGCGGCGATGCAGGTTGACGGGGTCGTTCGGATTTGCTGTCACGCCGTCCGGATTCGTTGTTGTCGGTAGACGACGGAACTTGGTGATGTCGAAGTATAGGTTATTGGTCGGGTGGTCGAGCTTGGGGTTGCCGTCCACGAGCAAATTCTGGGTGAAGAAAATCGGCCGGCCTGAATAGACGCGCGTCGTGGTCGTAAACTGCCAACCGCCGACGGCCAAGTCAACGGCTCTCGGCGCATCCTTCAACAGCCAACCGTTACGCCCGATAGGGATGTCCCACGACACGGCGCTCGTCAAGCGATTGCGCGGCGTGTCCGTATCGCGCCACGTAAACTGCCGGGCGAAGGTGGCGAACTCGTCGAAGAACTCTTGCGTCTGCTCGCGTTGATAGGCGTAGGCCACGAGGACGCTCAGACCTTTGGCGAAGGGGCGCTGCACCTGCACCTCGAAGGATTGTAGATGCTCCTTCTTGCCGTTCGTGTTCGTCTGGTTGATGACGCCGTACTGCGGATAGGGGCGCAAGAGCGCGCCGATTGTAATGTTAGTCTGGGTGCGTAGCGAGCCGGGGAATTTGTCGGGCGTCAGATAGTTGAAGAAGGGGTTGGCCACCGACTGGTTGAGGACCGAGCGCGGCGTCTCGTAGGAGAACGCCGGGTCAACCATGTTGAGGTCAACGGCGTAGGGCACATGGCTGCCACGATTGTAGAAGTAATCGAGGTCAACGACGAAGTGGCCCCAGACGCCGCGCTGGTAAGAGAGGCTGATGCGGTCGTTGACCTGCGGCCGCTGGATAAACTGATCCAAGCCGTTGGTCGCGTTGCCGGCCGCGCCGATGCTGTTGCCGAGATTGGTGTAGCGACCCAACGACTGACCGAGCGGCTGTTGGATCGGCGTCAAATTAGCCGGGAACGGATTGGACAAAGTCACCTGTGGGCGACCGTTGTTGATGGTGGGCGCGGCGGTCGTCGTCGTCGCGAAACCGGCATACTGGTTGACGAAGTCGCCGAGCGGATCGCGTATCTTGCTCGACGGCGTCTGGTAGCGCGCGTAGCCGAATCTGATCACCGACTTATCATCAACCTTGAACGCGCCGCCGAGACGCGGCAGCAGGTTCAGTTTCTTCTTCTGGAAGACGCTGCGATTACTGTCGTTCGCAAAAATCCACGCGCCGTTGAAAAGCTGCCGTTCGTTCTTGCTGGCCAGCAGGCTGGTGACGGTGGCGGGAATCGCGGGCGGGGTGGCGATGAACTCCGGGATCGGATTGGTCAGATCGAGTCGCTGCGTCAGACGGTTCTGCGCGTCCACGGGGCCCGGCTCATACTCATAGCGCAAGCCGAGATTGAGCGTCAGCCGGCCGCTCACCTTGTAGTCGTCCATAAAATAGGCGGCGTAGCCGGGCGACACCACTTCTTGAATCGGTATGCGCGACGCGAACGAGTTGTTATCTATGTAGCCGAGCAGGAAGGTGGCAAAGGAACTGCCGGAGTTGGTCAGGTTTGGGCTGGAGTTGGCGTTCGCGGTGAGTTGCTGGCGGAAGAGAAAGTTGAGCGGCTCAAACCGCGCGCCTTTGCCTTTATCCACGCGATACTCGCCGCCAAACTTGATTGAATGGTTGGCGACATAAGTATTCAAGCGCGCCGAGCCGCCGAACCCTTGCGGGTGCTGCGAGAACTCACGACCGGGCCGCCCAAAGCGGACGTTGGAACTTGAACCGAAATTGTTGGAGCCGAAATCGAGCGCCGGGTAATAGACTTGATTGGCCGTGAAAAGCGACGAATAGAAGTTGGGGAACAACTGTCCCAAGCCGTCCGTGCCGAGCAGGGCCGTATCGGCGGCGTACTCGTCCGTCAGCCGGTGATAGTTGGCGCGCACGTTGAGCAACAGCTTCGGCGAGATGGTATAGACCGTATCGGCGGCGATGCTCAGCCCGTAGCGATTGCTGCCGTTGACCGGCAAGAGCGCCGAGCCGGTGGGATTATTTTCCAGCAGGTTCGCCTTGAAGCGCCCGATGCGGAAGAAAGTCTTCGATTTCTCGGAGTAGTTCCAATCGACGCGCTCGGAGAAATTCCAGTACGTCGTGTTGTTGACCTTGAAGCCCTGCAAGTTGTCTTGATTGCCCGGCAGATTCGGCAGCGGCAGCGCCGCCAACAATTTCACCGCCGTCGGGTCGAACCGATTGGTCGGGATGATGTTGCCGGCGAAGGCCGTGCGCGTGCCGCTTGAGCCGGTGGACGTAAGCGGGTCGTAGATCGTGCGCAGCACGCCGCCGATACGCGACTGGCTGAAGTCGCCCGCGCGCTCTAGCGCCGTAGGCACAGTTAAGGTAAAGGACAGGGGCGAAGCGTCTTTCCAATGCTCATACGAGGTGAAGGTGAAGAGTTTGTTTTTGATGATGTGCCCGCCGAACGTGCCGCCGAAGATTTTCAGGTTCGTGCCGCGGAAATTCCGTTCGTCTGCGCCGGCCGTGCGTTTGAGCGTAGGGTCATTGAAGGCGTTGAAGCGGGGGCTGCGCCCGTTGGCGATAGCCGTGCCGTGATAATCGTTCGTGCCCGCCTTCATGTTCAAGACGATGATGCCGCCCGCGCTATAGCCGTACTCCGAGTCAACGGCGTTCTTCTGGAATGTGACCTCTTGCACGGCGTCTATCGCGGGCGTGTAAGAAGTCTTGAAACTCGAAGTGAGCGGCACGCCGTCGAGCAAGACATCGTTCGCGCGTTGTGTGCCGCCGCCCGCGTCTATGTCGTTGGCGTAGGCGTGGTGGTAGGGCCGGTTCTCGTTTGAAGTCGCGCCGGTGCCAGGCGAGACGGTCGGGTCCAGCGTGGCGATGTTATAAGGATTGCGGCCTCTGATCGGCAACTGGTCGATCACCTTGTTCTCAATCGTCAGCGTCTGGCCGCTTGAGTTGAACTTGACCTCGACGGGCGGCGCTTCGACCGTCACCACTTCCGAGACTTGCCCGATGGCCAGTGTGATGTCCACCGTCAGATCGCCGCGCTGCTGTATGGTCACGTTTTTCTGCTCGGCTTTCTTGAAGCCGGACTGCTCGACGGTGACCGTATAGATGCCGGGATCGACGAAGTCGAAGATGTAGTGGCCATCCTCGCTCGACTGGCGCGTCACCTCGACGCCCGTCGCATTGTTGTGCAGCACTACGTTCGTGCCGGGGATGGCCGCGCCGGCCTCATCCGTGACAGTGCCCTGCACCTTGCCCCGGTAATCCTGCGCCGCGCCTTGCGCCGCCAGCCCGAAGAAGATGGCAAGGAAACTGATGCCCAGAATTAATCGCATGTTCCAATGGGATCGCGCTAAAGTCATAATCAACCTCCAGAGTTTTGACAGGCAAGTTTTGGCAAGTACTGTCCGGTTATTGTCAGTGTGTCCCCGGTGGGACATGGCTACGTGCTGTGTGCGTTGTAAGTGCGCTCGTAGTTGCGCGGCTTAACAATCCTAACTCCGTCGGCAGCCGCGCCGGCGGCTTATGCAGACTTCGGCAGGAAGTCTTCACGAATCGGCGTGAAGATGTCGATCAAGACGACCTCTTCATCGAGCATGGTTGCGCCATGCCAGCAGCCCGAAGGGAAATGAAGGATGTCGCCGGCCTGCACAGTTTTCTCTTCATGTTCGATGGTGAAAAGCACACGCCCTTGCACGACAAACGTGATCTGCTCATGCGGGTGATCGTGCGCCGGGGTCACGACGTGCGGGGCAAAACGTAAGCGGCAGACCATAAGTTGCTCGCCGACGATCATCTGCCGCTCAATGCCCTCGTCTAACTTCTCGACTGGCACATCAGCCCAGTTGTATTGATGCTGCAAGCCTTCGCTTATCAAGTTCGCCGTCATTTGTCTCCTCTTGCGTCCCTCACTCAAATACGGGCCGCGCCGGTCACATAAATAAAGTTATGGATTGACTACACAACTGCTTTCGCTCAGGCCACCATCGGCGCGGCAAACGCCGGCGCGCTGACGAGTGCGACTGCGCCTTGCAAGCGCGGATAATCGCTCGCCGGCACAATACTGATCTCCGTCTCAGCCGCCGCCGCAACCAACACACGTTCAGCCAGCGCCTCGCGCACGTTCTTCTCGATCAAGTCCCACGCGCCGGTTATCTCGCCGCTGATGTAAATGCGCGCCGGATCGATGACGTTAATAATCGAAGCCAGACCGAGACCGAGATAACGCGCCGTTGATTGCAACGCAACAAGGGCTTTCCCATCACCACCGCGCGCACGCACGATCAGGTCTTCAATGTCGAAGACCGACGTGCCCGCGCTCGCCAGTTTCGACTCCGCGAGATTGCGCCCGAAGTAACGCGAGAGCGTCGCGATGTTGGAGACATAAACTTCCCAACACCCGCTCGCGCCGCACGAGCAGCGCGGGCCGTCAATGTTGAGCGGCGTATGGCCGAACTCGCCCGCGATGTTGTGTCGCCCGTGCAGCACTTCGCCGTTGACGACCACGCCCACGCCGATGCCGTCGGACACACTAACGAAGACGACATCGCCCAACGCAGTCGCTTCGCCGCGCGTCGCCCACACTTGCGCCAACGCGCATGCGCGGCCCGAGTTCTCTATGTGGACAGGAAAGCCCGTAGCCGCGCTGAGCGGTTCACGCAGATGCACGTCGCGCCAGCCCAACGTCGGCGCATTCAGCAAACGCCCGCCGACCCGATCCACCATGCCCGGCACGACCACGCCCACCCCGGCACAAGCGCCTATGCCTTGATTGTCGGCGAGGATGCGCTTGATGCGCTTGCCCAGCTCCACGATCATCTGCTTGGGGTCTTTATTGGTCGGGAAGCTGGTGATGTTGGTCAACGAACGGCCGAGCAAATCCGTCACCGTGATGAAAGTGCGTGTGGCGCGTATGTCCACGCCGATGACGCACAACTCACGCGAGTCTATGTAGAGCAGAGTGGGTTTGCGCCCACGATGATTTTCGCCCGTGCCGCCTTCAAAGATCAGATTCTCCGCCAGCAGTTCATTCACCAGCAGCGTGATCGATGCGCGGTGCATGTTCATCAACCGCGCCAGGTCTGCGCGTGAGATCGGCTGATGCGAGCGCACGAGATCAAGCGCGATGCTGCGGTTGATCTCGCGCGACGTGCCTCTACGCGCGATCTTGAAATCTTTGTGGTTGATTTTGCGCATTACCGATATTGTTACTCAATAGAACAAAAGGCGCGATACTGCTGCAAGTCCGGGCAAACTGCACAGGCTGTCTGCGCGCCTCTTTCCTTCTTAGCAAGCGGGATGATTTAAAACATTATGTGCCGAGGCTAAGCTTATGCACATAGTTGCTAGACGCAAGCATGTAAGGACACCAACCCGTTTAAGCCTGTAAAAGCCAGCAATTATCAGGACAATTAGCCCTTGAACTTAACAACCTGACAAGTATCACGGCAGCTCACTGCGAGCTAATCGAGCCGACGTGCCGGGAGGCTTTACTTAAACTGACGAGTTTCTGTTATGCAGGAAACAAGCTACGGATATTTTCCAGACAGCATCGGATTTTATTTACTAGCCATTAACATCCGACTTTGTTAGAATGTGCAACATATTAACCGCACGGGGTAATTCGCGTCAAGTAAAAAATTTCAAAATCCGATTGAGCGGGCAATTAACAGGGCGCACGCCGTGTCCCGGCAGATGCTATCGCGCCTTGGAGTGCGGGCATGAAAGAGATGTGCCGACCTGATCGGATTGCGCCGGCATGCAGACTTCGCGCGCTAATATGGACAGCACTAAGTTCCTGCCTTAAACATAAAGTTCAGCACTGAATCGTCGAGAGTAAACATGAAAACACTTGCCTGTCTCTTGCTCTTAGCTTGCTCCCTTCCCTGTCTGGCCGCCGCGCGCGAGCCGGGCTTGTTGTTCTATCTGTCGGGCGATCACGAGTTCGCGGCCGACTATGCGGCCGGCGGCGACCCGCAGCCGAACTTTCTGCGCGGCGTCAAAATCATTCCCGACGGGGCGAAGGGGCCCGGCTTCGAGTGCGCGAACTTGCAGTTGCTGTCGTACTGGGCACCGGGCAACATCTACGCTGAGCGCGGCACGCTGGCTTTCAGTTGGCGTTCACGTTATCCGGTCGGCCCGACCGCGTTCCCCATCTTCCGCGTGGGCTACGCCGATCATTCAAGCTGGGACATGGCGTGGCTGCGCATTGACTACAACGGACGCGGCGGCTTCGACGCTTTCGTCACCGATGTCAATCTCGCGCGCGTGCGCGTGTCGTATGTCATGCCGTCATTTCCCAAACCGAACGAGTGGGTACATCTGGCGCTCGCGTGGGACGAGACGCGCGGCATACGCTTTTATGTGAACGGTGTGTTAGCTGAGCGGCAGGAAACGCAAGCGGTGTTAAATGCCGGGCTGGATCAATTCGGCCCGAACTCGCGCACCATCGGCCCCATGCAGGTGCAGAGCGATTACAACTTCATACGCGGCGGAGATATTGACGAGCTACGCATTTATGATCGGATGCTCTCGGACGAGAACATAGCTTCGGTGGCCAAGGGCGTCGCACCGCAACAGATTCCCGCGTTGCCGCGCGACCTGTCGAATCCGGCGTGGCGCAACGAATGGTGGTTGCGCTACGGCTGGAATAGAAAGAATGATGCGCCCGCTTATCTAAAGACGGCGCAGACGGCGGTGCGCAAGGTCGAGATACACGACGTGTACGACCTGAAGCGTTGGTGGTGGAAAGCGACGGACGGCATACGCGAGACCACTTGGCCCGGCGTCTATAATCGCTCGCGGCTGCCGGGGCGGAATGATTATTTCCAACTACCGGATTGGGATTGCTATTCGCTGTCGGGCAAGTCCGTCACCTTCGACATGCCCGACGAGCCGTGGAATCATTTGGAGATTTCCGGCGCGGCGTGGGGCAAGATGTCTGTTGAAGGCGCGAAAGAGCGCGTGCTGTTTGAGCGACCCAAAGGACAGGAGAAGACTTACCACGATCTGCCCGCGCCAATGCGTGGACAGAAGATTCGCTTTGATAATGTTGAGCAAGAAGAACCTATCGGTGAGTTGTCAGCCTACTACGTTGCGCCGGGCACGGAGCCGCAAGGCAGTGCGCGTTTGAGTTACACGCTCACACCGAGCGCAGAGGCGCGTGACAGTAGCTTAGAGCCAATCGCCAAGTTCATCGCCGGTCGGTACACAGCGGACGAGCGCGCGATGATGTTGGCGGTCGCCGACAAGGACAGTCATGCCGAAATTCTAACGCAAGCCGCACAGCAAAGCCCGACGGATGGCGCGTTACCACTCGTCCATATTCTAATTCCGGCCGAAGGTTGGCAGAACGAAAATGATGGCCTCGACGGCATCGCTATCGATCTGCCGCCGCTTCGCGTGCAGCCGACGCATGGCGCGTATTTCCCGCTCAACATACAAGTGAAAGACCCGCTGTGGGCGCAGCGTAATCTGCTCGACTTCAGTTTCGCGGTGAAGCCGAATGAAGCGCGCACGCTCTGGCTCGACACGCGCGACCGCATCCTGCCGCCGGGCAAGGGTCTGTATCTCACGATTGCCGGCGCGGGCAGCGACTTCGGGCCGGCCGCGCTCGCAGGCGCGCGGGTGCGTCTGATCTTCAAAGCGCGAGCTGACGCGATCAAGGAGCATGAACTCGACCGCTTCACACAGGCGCGCGACAGCTACGCCATGCTGATCGAGGAACATACTAATAATCCGAAGTTAAATCTCTACAATCGCTTCGCCGCCGATATCACCGATGTCTTGCGGGTCAATCCCAATCATTGGCTGGCGCAAGCATACTGGTACGACAGCAATTTCAATCACCCGAAGCCTGCGTTCACACAGCCCGTCCCGCCCGCCGGTGCGCCGCTCTGGGCTTTCCGACAGGTGGAGCAGTTACGCAATCTCAAGCGCTTCGTCTTGTGGTACATCGATCACCGGCAGATTGAGAACGGCGAGTTCGGCGGCGGTCTCTCCGATGATGGCGACCTGACGAATTTTTGGCCCGCGACGGCCTTGCTGGGTTGCGAGCCGGAGAAGATTAAAGACTCGCTCACGCGCGAGATGGATGCCTTCTACCGCGAAGGGATGTTCACCAACGGGCTGTCCACGATTCAAGCGGACGAGTTGCACAGCTACGAAGAAGGCATACAGGTGCTAGGTCAATCCCTGCTGCTCGATTACGGCGATCCGAAGCAGCTTGAACGGGCGATGGAAACCTCGCGCTCGCTGATCGGTCTGACCGGCATCAACAGCGCCGGCCATCGCCACATCCGCTCCACCTATTTCAACGGGCAGAAGATGGCGACCGAAGAGCCTTGGGGTTGGTCGAAGCCAAGCTCGATTCTGGTGTTTCATCCGGCGATGATGCTGGTCGAGTTCAACGGCAATCCGCAGATGAAGGGGATCATCACGGAACTCGCCGACGGCTTTCTCGCGCACCGGCAAAAGGACGAGAGCGGCGCGTACCGGCTGAACGCTGCGATCCGTTTTGTTGATGACAAGGACGCGCCCGCCAATCGCGGCAACGTCGCGCCGATCTTTTGGGCGGCGTGGCGTTGGACAGGCGATCCGAAATACCTCTTACCGTTTCAGGATGAAGGCTCGCGCTCGTTGGATTCAATCCCGTCGAACGCGCTCGATCAGTTGAACGTGCGGCCGACATGGGGCAAGGACATCGTCGAGAAGTTGCGCGCGGGCACGAACAGTCAAACGCGCAGCACACCGCAACCGAACGTGCCGGCGGCGAACAGTCAACGCTTGAACAGTCCACCGCCGAGCAACTACGGCGCGCAGCATCTCGCATGGCAGATGACGGGCGACAAGCGTTTTCTGGAGACGCTCTATGCGGCCCAGATCGAGAAGTCGGCCTTGCTCGAATACATGAACACCGAGGGGAGCATGTGGATTGATCGCGTGGAAGTGCCCGCCAACGAACTGCAACGCGCGCGGCTCGGCGGCATTGCGCTGACGCGCGGCACGCTCTATCCCGGTCAGGCCGTGAGTTGGCAATTTCAAGCGCCGGCCACTGAGGAAAGTGCTGCGATTCTCATTCCGAACGCAACGCCAGACTCGTTGAAGATCATCGTTTACAATCTGAGCGAAGCACCCGTTACAGCGAACATGACCGCATGGGACATCACGCCCGGTCGTTGGGAGATCGTGCAAGGCGTTGACACCAACGGCGACGATGCGGCTGATGGTCAGACTTCGACTGAGACGGTTGACCTTGAACGCTCCGGCGCAGTCACACTCACGTTCCAGCCCCACGTCGCCACGATCCTGAACCTGAAGTTGTTGACGAAAGGGACTGCTTACTGGGCGCGGCCCGACTTAGGCATCGGCAAAGACGATGTGGTCGTGCAAGGCCGCAAGGTGACAGTCATAGTACACAGTCTCGGTGCGCTGGATACGCAACCAACCAAGCTGGCGTTGCTGGACAAGACAGGCAAGGTGCTTGCGACGATGCCCGTGCCAACACTCAAAGCTCCGGCTGATCTACTGCCGAAGCGCGTCACGCTCACGCTCACAATGCCTGCGGGCGCGCAACTCAAAGGCGGCAGCGTCGTGCTTGATCCGGACGCGACGATGAAAGAGATCACACGAATGAATAATCGTGTGCAGTTGTGATGAGACCAACTTCGATGAATAACAAACAGACAACCAACCCGCGGCCCGCAGAGGGCGACACATCTCGTCGCATCTTCCTACGCAACGCAGCCCTCGTCGCGGGCGGCGCAGTCGCGTCGCGTCTCATCAACACTTCGGCCTTTGCCCACACGCTTACGACCGATTCGCCCGTCGCCACGATTAAATCGGGACAAGTGCGCGGCTACGTG
>JANMAD010000124.1:0-4263 GCA_031359515.1 Acidobacteriota bacterium
TTGTTCATCCTATCGTGCCTTGTGCTCGTCATCGCCGTGTTGTTGCAACCGGGCAAAGCGGATGCGGGCGCGCTCTTCACCAGTTCAGTGTCCAGCACCGCCTTCGGCCCGCGCGGCACGCAGACCTTGCTCGCCAAGATCACCATTATCGCGGCGGCGCTGTTCATGCTGACCGCACTGATGCTCTCACTGCCTGCGCTGACCGGTTCGCGCTCTGTGCTGCAATCAACTGAGGCAGAGGCAACGCCGACGCCTGCGCCGGTCGCGACGCCGCTGCCGCAGGCAACCAGCGCGCCCGTGGTTGTGCCGGAGACAAACGCGAACGCGAATAGCACAAACGCGAGCAACACAAACGCGAACAAGCCCGTGCCCAAGAACGCGAACAGTAAATAAGGAATTTTTGACATAGCCTCAGTGGGGATGTGGCGGAACTGGTAGACGCGTACGTTTGAGGGGCGTATGAAGAAATTCGTGAGAGTTCGAGTCTCTCCATCCCCACCAACATTACAAGTCGGGCGTGCGAGATAGCTTGTGTGGTTTAGCGTCTCGCTCCGGCAACTTCGGTAAACGGCAAGTCGGCTCGGTGAGCGGCTTGCCGATTTTTTTAAGGGGGCATGAAAATAGGAGCGAATCAACGTCCTCTGATTGTGACCCGCTTGCCAGCCTGTTAAACTCGCGCCAGCCTGTCCTGTTAGTGCATTGCTTGATGCGCAAGAATCTTGTAGACAAATTGAGTTGGCGACGTTGCGCCAGTGCGTTGGCGTTGGTGTTGCTCGCATCCGTGTGGGGTGCGGCGCAGTCGCCCGATTTAGAATTGCCGACGCCGGTCACGGCGAACGAGATCAACGCGCGCATTGCGCCACGTGATCTCGGCGACGCGCGCCTTACCAGTCACTTCTACACTTTCAATGGCACGCAGGGCGATCTCGCAGTCACGATTGAGAGTTTGAATCTCGACGGCGCGGTCGATCTGTTTCTCACCAACGGGCTGCGGCCGCTCATGCAGATTACGCTCTACGCCGGGGGCGGCGCGCTCAATGTGACCAAGACGGTCTTCCTGCGCAAGGATGAAGCGCTCATCTTGCGCGTGCAGGCACGCACGCCCAACGACACGAACGGCACGTACAAAATACAGCTATCGGGTTCGTTCGTCGCCGCAGTAAGCACGGGCGATGCTCCGGCGCAATCGGAAGCGACGGCTGCGAACAGTGCGGCTACGAAGCCATCCGGTCGAGGTGTGCATCGCGTTAATTCTGTCGGCGCACGGATCGAAGAGCCTGAGCCGGCAGCGCCCAAGACGGAAGCGAAAGAGAGCGCGGCGAAGAAGACTGAGGCGACCCCGGTTGAGACGACCGCGACTACACCTACACCAGCGGCGAAGCGAGGGCAAACAAAGCGTAACAAGCCGGCGGCGCGCACCGAGACAGCGCGGCGACCAACACCTGCGCCGAAACGCAAACCTGAAGCGGCTAAGACCGACGAGTCGGTTAAGCCAACTGATGCTGAGACGGCGCGCACCGAGCCGGTCGAGCCAACGCCGAACAAACCCGCAGCGGCGCGCACGCCGCGCCCTAAGACAGACCGCACCACCCGTAACCCGCGCACGAAGGAAACAGCGAAACGTACGGTTGAGCCGACGAAAGAGACGCCGCCGGCCACGGAGACGGAAACACCGAAAGATGCTTCTGCGCCGCAAATCGGCGTGACACGGCTCATCATCGAAGTGAAAGACGGCGCGAAGGTCGAGCATGAGATGAGCAGTGTTAGCCGTGTGACGGTTGTCGGCGGGTTGATCGTGGTCATATTGAAAAACGGCCACATCGAGCGTTATCCATTGGCGAAAGTGTTGCGCATGGCTATTGAGCCATAAGCCTGCGTGCAGCAGGCAAGAATAATTGAGGACGGAGCGAGACAGGGCTATGGCAACGAACTCTAATTCCGGACAAATAATCTCGCCGCGACTGAACGGCCGCCGCGCGCTCGTGACCGGCGCG
Organism: Acidobacteriota bacterium; assembly: GCA_031359515.1. Taxonomy (GTDB): domain Bacteria; phylum Acidobacteriota; class Blastocatellia; order Pyrinomonadales; family Pyrinomonadaceae; genus QHXQ01. Next base: position 1,995 of record JANMAD010000124.1, read on the forward strand.
AACAGCGGCATCGGGCGCGCCATCGCGTTGCAGCTGGCGCGCGAAGGCGCGGCCCTCGTGATCAATTATTTGAACCGGCCAGAGGAAGCTGATGAGGTAGTGCAAGAGATCGCCGCGCTTGGCAGCCGCGCCATCGCTGTGCAGGCGGATGTATCTAACGAGCAACAGGTAGATGAAATGTTCGCGCGGGCGCGGGCCGAGTTTGGCGGTCTCGACATACTGGTTAACAACGCGGGCTTCGAGACGCATCATCCCATCCTAGAGATGCCGGCCGCTGCCTGGCGCAAAGTATTGGACGTTGATCTCACCGGCGCATTCCTGTGCGCACAACGCGCCGCGCGGTTGATGGTCGAAGCGAAGACCGGCGGCGCGATAGTCAACATTTCCTCGGTGCATAACGTTATCCCGTGGGGCGGCTTCGCGCACTACTGCGCGGCCAAGGCCGGCCTCGACATGTTGACGAAGACGATGGCGCTTGAGCTTGCGACCGAGCGCGTGCGCGTCAACTCGGTCGCGCCCGGCGCGATCCAGACGCCGATCAATGAGAACGTCTGGGGCAACCCCGAAATGTTGAAAGACCTGTTGCGCAAAATCCCGTCCGACCGTATGGGGCAGACCGAAGAAGTCGCGGCTTGCGTCGCCTTCCTCTGCTCGGACGACGCGAGCTACGTCACCGGCGCGATGCTTTACGTGGACGGCGGCATGACGCTCTACCCCGAATTTCGCCACGGCGGATGAGTTATTGCGGAATGCGGATTTCGGATTGCGGATTAAAAGGAGAATGAGTTCTTCAATCCGCAATCCGAAATCCGCATTCCGCAATTAAAGAGATGGACAAACAGTCGAAAAGACAAAACGATGCGGCGTTAGGTGACGCGCAGACTGCGCCGCCGGCCTATCCGTTCGCGGCCTTGGTTGGACAGGCGGAGATGAAACTGGCGTTGCTGCTCAACGTGATCGAGCCGGCCATCGGGGGCGCGCTCATCATGGGCCAGCGCGGCACGGGTAAGTCTACGGCGGTGCGCGCCTTGGCCGACTTGCTGCCCCAACTCACATGCGTGTCCGGTTGCGCGTACAACTGCGATCCGGGTGACGAGACTCATCTGTGCCTTGATTGTCGCGCGCGTTTACAAGCGGATGCGCGTCTGCCGCGCGTGCGCGCACGAGTGCCGGTCGTCGAGTTGCCGCTTAATGCAACAGAGGATCGCGTCTGCGGCACGATTAGTTTCGAGCGCGCGTTTGCCACGGGCGTGAAGGCCTTCGAGCCGGGCTTGCTGGCGCGGGCCAATCGCGGCTTCCTCTACATAGATGAAGTGAACCTGCTCGAAGATCATCTGGTCGACCTGTTGCTCGACGCGGCGACCACGGGGCGCAATCACGTGGAGCGCGAAGGCATCTCCAGCACGCATCCCGCGCGCTTCGTCCTCGTCGGTTCGGGCAATCCGGAAGAGGGCGAACTGCGCCCGCAACTGCTCGACCGCTTCGGTCTCTATGTCGAAGTGCGCACACCCGCCAGCGTTGACGAGCGCGTGGAGATCGTCATGCGCCACGAAGCCTGCGCCCGTGATCCGCACTCATTCTATGCAGAGTTTGAAACAGGACAAGCGCAGTTGCGGCGGCGTCTCGTGCGCGCCCGGCGGCTGGTCGCGCAGGTTACTGTTGCGCGCACGCTGCTGCGCCGCATCGCTGAGTTATGTCAACGGTTACAAGTGGACGGGCATCGCGGCGAGTTGACGATCACCCGCGCGGCTCGTGCGCTCGCCGCCTTCGAGGGACGCAAAGCGGCGACTGATGCGGACGTACAGCGCGTCGCCCCGCTTGCCTTACGCCAGCGCTTACGCCGCGATCCGCTCGAACAGACCGAGAGCGCCACGCGCATCGAGCAGACCATGGCGGAGTTGTTCGATGCAGATGCGACTAGCGCAGAAGAGAAGCACGCTAGTCGTTCTGCGGCGGCAAATGCACCGGAGCAAGGCGATGATGGCGGCGCAAACGGCCGTGCATCGCAACCGCAACCGCGCACGCATGCAGATGGGCGCGCGGGTGATACGCGCGGACGGGAAAAGTCTGCGCCGCCGACGGATGCACCAACTGCTATAGACCTGCGCAGCGCAGACGCAGGCAGCAAAAGCTTGCTGCGCCAGACAAGAGCATCACCGCAACGGCAGACACGTGCGCGCCAGTCTGTGCCTGCCCAACGCGGACGTTATATTCGTGCCGTAGCTTGGCCGACTGAGCGGCTCGCGCTCGATGCCACTTTGCGCGTAGC
>JANMAD010000206.1:0-6016 GCA_031359515.1 Acidobacteriota bacterium
TCTACGCAGGCTGGAGCGTGCCGCAGCAGCAAAGGTTAAACGCGCCGAGGATGAAGCAGGCGATGCAGATGGGCAGACGTTCCGGCGTGCCGGGCGCGAAATCATTGCTGACTTGACGACCGAATTGCGCGCGGGCGGGCGTGCGCTCTATCAACCGCACGACGTAGATGGCATTCATCGGCAGCGTATCGTTGCGAAGCGTCTGCGCTATGCATTGGAATTGTTCGCACAGTGTTGGGGCGAGTGGCTGACAAACGCGGCGGATGAGATTGCGATGCTGCAAAAAGCGTTGGGCGAGTTGCATGATTGTGATGTCTGGATCGCGGCACTGGGCAAGCGACTAGCACGCACCGGCAAGGCCAAGCAGCACGAAGCACAAGCGATAGCCGCGCAGCATGCAGTCGAGCGTAAAGCTGCGGTGTGGTTGTTGAGCCGTTTCGTGAAAGAGCGCGCCAAGTATTTCCGCGATGCGCTTGATTGCTGGGAGGCGCTTGAGACCAACGAATTCTGCGCAAAACTACTGGCCGCACTTGAGCAAGCGCCGGGCGTAGCCGACACACAAGCTGCGCCGCACATAGTTTCAATCTCATCACCGCCAAACGTGGAATAGTTCTCGCCGCCGTTAGACTGTTGTTAGCCACAGCTTCGCTTGTGGCTTGCGCCGTTGCTGTGCGCGGCTGTGGGCGCGTAGTCTGTGCGCGTTGGCACAATGTTTTGACGCGGACATGGCGCTTATGGGTGAGCGGAATGTAGTATGCAGCATGCTTACGTTATTGCGCATTGAGTTCGTTAAGCTAGTGCGCGCGAAGAGTTTTTATCTCTCATTCGGCGCGCTTGCAGGTTTCGTGGCATTGATGCTGTGGGGCTTCTATTCATACGCGCAACGGAAAACCGGTGGGCAGGCGACCGAGCAGTTCCGCTATACATACGAGTCGAAGCAATACTTCAACGGGCTGACCTTCGCGCTCTATTCGGTCTTATTCTCTTTCACCTTGTTGCTGCCCATCTTCGTCGCCATGACCGCCGGCGCACAGGTGGCGGGCGAAGCGCGCACGGGCACGCTCCGGATGATCTGCGCGCGGCCTGTTTCGCGCGCCTCGCTCTTGCTGGCCAAGTTTCTCATCACCGCGTTGCACATCTTCCTGCTGCTCGCGTTCTTCATCGGGCTAAACCTGTTGGTGGGCTTGTTGTTGGTCGGCTGGGGCAATCTGGAGCTTTATCCGGGCGCGCTGAACTTAGTTGACGCGCCCGGCAAGATCATGCGTGACGAGGCGCTCTGGCGCTTCGGTTATGCGCTGCTGACGGGCACGTGGGCGCTGTTGGTGATCGCTGCGCTCGCCTTGCTCTGTTCCGTCATATTCGACACGCCCGTGCTGGCCGTCGTGACGACGGTTGCGCTCTATCTTACGCTGTACATCGTCGGGCGGGTAGAGTTCTTCGAGCAGTTGCGGCCGTACTTCTTCACCACCGACATGGATTTCTGGCGCGACGTGTTCAAACCCGACATACCGTACACAAGTTTCTGGCATTACGCCTGCACCTGTGGCGCATACACGGTCGGGTTACTACTCGCAGCCATCATCGTCTTCGAGCGGAAGGACATCACGACCTGAGATGTGGGTGAAGCTCTTCCTCATTGCGCTGTTTGGTCTGTTGCTCGCGGGCGCGCTGTATTTTAGACCGCCGGGTGAACGTGCATCGTCCGACGGGGAGACAGGGAGCGGCGCAACAGTGCGCTTGATGACGTGGAACATAGGCTATGCCGAGCTTGAAGCCGATACGCGCGCACATACAGAGGACTTGCCGACCGTGGCGGAGACGATCATGCGTATCGAGCCGGATGCTGTTGCGTTGCAAGAATTGACGGGCACGGCACAATTGCGCGCCCTGCTCGCGCTCATGCATGGGCGTTATAGCGGCTCGATTGCACAGCGCGGCGAGTCTGATCGCTTCGAGGCTGTGTTGGTGCGAGGCGGCGCGCAATTTACGCCCGTTGCGGCCGGCGCGCGTTACGCACTCAGCGCGACGTTCAAGCCCCACGCAGACTTGCCGGAGTTGGTACTGATCAGTGCGCATGCGGATGCGTTCAACGCTGCGCGTCGGCGCGTATACACGGAAGCAGTCGTTGACTGGGCACATGCGCGCGCAACGAATGCGCAGGTGTTCATCGCGGGTGATTTCAACTTTGAACTGCAGGCCAATAACGAGACGAATCTTTATACGGATAATCTGAAGAACGATAGCGAGGCTTATAGTTATCTCTTGCGCTACTACGGCGATCTGGGGCGTACTGCGGGCGACACGGCGATCAACGACCGGCGAATCGATTACATCTTTGGCCCGCCGGCAACGGCGCATGTGCGCCGCGCTGAAGTTTTGCGCTATGCGTCTGTCGGGCGGATGGATCACTGGCCCGTTGTTGTCGAAGTAGAGCTATAAAAGTTTTCGCGCAAGGTTAAGGCCGGGATTGTATGACTGACATGGTGTTGCAGACGGATGAGTTGACGAAACGTTATGGCCGCCGTGTGGCTGTAGATCGGCTATCGTTGCAGGTCGAGCGGGGAGAAATCTACGGCTTTCTGGGCCAGAACGGCGCAGGCAAATCCACGACGATCAGAATGCTCCTTGGACTGGTCAGGCCGACTCATGGCCGGGTGCAATTGTTGGGGCACGATCTCGGCAAAGCTCCTTTGCTTGCACGTGCCCGCGTGGGCGCGATCATCGAAGCGCCGGCCTTTTATGACAATCTGACCGGGCGGCAAAATCTGCGCTTGCTCGCGTCTCTATCCGGCGGCACGACCGTAGCGCGGACGAGTGAGGTGCTTGCAATCGTCGGTCTCGCCGCACGGGCGGACGAGCCTGTGCGCGTCTACTCATATGGCATGCGGCAACGGCTGGGGCTGGCGCAGACGCTGTTGCCGCACCCCTCGTTAATCATTCTCGATGAGCCGACTAACGGACTTGACCCGCAAGGGATACACGAAGTGCGGCAACTGATCCGCCGCTTACGCGACGAGTTCGGCCTGACCGTGATGTTATCAAGCCACCTGCTCGCAGAGATCGAACAACTCTGCGACCGGGTCGCGATCATAGACGCGGGCCGACTGCTTTATCAGGGCACGGTCGCCCAACTTATTGCACCTGCGTCCACGCTCACACTGCGAGTTGACCGGGTTGAAGATGCATACCAACTGCTCCGGCGCGATCAGACACTAACCGTGCGCCGCAATGGCGCGGACTGGCTCTATGTAGAAACGCCCGCCGAGCAAATCCCGGCTGTCAACGCAGCATTGGTGGCGCACGGTATCAAGGTGTATGAGTTGACGCCGCACCGCGAGACGCTCGAAGCCGCGTTCCTCAGGTTAACCGGCGTAACGGATCGGGAAACAACTGAAAACCGCTCCAGCAATAATTTCCAGCACAGCTAACTCGCCTGATTTGATCAAATGGTCGTAAGCGCCGACCCCTGAGACCACGATCACAGCGGTGTCGGAGTAGGGCTTCATCACGTCGCAGAGCTATTCGCTCCCGTTAACGCCCCGGCATAATCACGTCAGTGATGGGCTTTGCCCATAAAGTCAGCTAAGTGCCCAAGATGCTAGAACATGCCATGGTTCGTTCCATCAAAAGGAAATGAGAATCTGAAGAAAGTAGAAAAGTTAATCTACACCTCTATCTGCTGAACTGTCATCTCTGTTTGTAACTGCTATGAAAATTGTCTTGTGAATTAGTCACTCAAGCCGCCTCCGGGAGTGCCTCGACCGTCACTTTCAAGCCCATCGCTTCAAGTTTCCTGACTAACCGTTGCTGTTGCGTCTGCTGATGCTGCCGGTCGAAGTAATCTCCACCCAGTTCACGGTAATCTGATCTGTGGGCCAGGACATGGTAGACGACCACCAGCAGGCTGTGCGCAACGGCCACCAGAGCTTTATTTTTGCCCATCCGCTTAATCAGCCGATGATACTGCGCCGCGAGATAGGTGTTCTTCGTGTGCGCCGCCGCCCACGCCGCTTGCGTAATGGCGGCTCGTAAGTACGGGCTGCCTTTCGTCGTCTGTCCTGAGCGGCGCTTGCCGGCTGACTCGTTGTTGCCCGGACACACGCCAGCCCAGCTTGCCAGATGAGCATCTGTGGGAAAGCGCGCCATGTCCACGCCGATCTCGGAGATGATAACCTCGGCGACGCGCAGACCGATGCCGGGAATGGTCTGAAGCAACTTCACCGCCTCAGGGACGAAAGGGTCGGCGCTCTCGGCGACCTCCTTGACGATCTGCTCGCTGACACGCGCGGTGGCTGCTTCCAATTCACAGAGACGCTGAAGCAATTCGTTCAAGACGAAGCGTTGTGCGGGAGTCAGGCGGCTGGTCAGCGCCCGGCGGAGTTCTGGCTTTTTGCTTTTAAGGGAACCGCGTGCCAACTCGACTAGCTTCTCGGCGTCATCCTCGCCATTAGCGAGCGCACGCAGCATCAAGCGACCTGAAACGCCGAGCACATCTGTGGCGACCTGCCCCAGCTTGATGTTGGCGCTCTCGATCAGCTTCTGAATGCGATTGGCGCTGGCTGTGTGTTCTTTGATCAGGGTCTGGCGGTAGCGTGTCAGTTCCCGTAACTCACGAATCTCCAGAGGCGGGATAAAGCTGGCGCGCAGTAGCCCATGACGCAGGAGGTCGGCGAGCCACTCACAGTCACGCACATCGGTTTTGCGTCCGGGCACAGCTTTCGCGTCACGAGCGTTGACGAGGATCACCGTGAGCACGCTTTCGAGGATGTTAAAGACTGGCTTCCAGTACACGCCCGTACTCTCGATGGCGACATGCGTGCAGCCTTCTACCGTCAGCCAATCAGAGAGCCGCAGCAGGTCGTCAGTCATCGTCGAGAAGGTGCGGGTCTGTCGCTGCCCCTGCTTGATCAGACACACGACAGCAGTCTTGGCGTGAACATCAATGCCGCAGCAACACGGGTAAAGAACTTGCATCTGAGCTTCCTCCATCTCACGAATTAGCCGTCGGCGTGAGAGCCTTGCTAAAAGGAAGAATCTGCTATGCGTGCTTACTCGCGGTGGAGCAGCAACAGTTGGTGAGTCCTCGAAGGCTCTCCGGGTCAAGCTATTCAACGGACTCAAATGGTACCAAGTAACATCGACCTGGTGGACGCCGACGGCTTGGCAGAATCATACGCTCGGTGGCGAATATTTTCATCGGTGGTGGAGAAGCGACCGATTCATCGCAGCTATTCAGGTACTTGGCGGGGAAGAACTTAACTTTCAGCGGGTTGGAAGATGAGCGGCTTGCCGTTGAGGGCGCGCTCTAAAGAGTGGAGCAGGGAATGACCCTGCTTGCGCGCAGTTGAGGTAGGCTAAAAAAAGTGGACGCCATCACGGAAAAGATTTTAATCTTTTCACTAACGATTGATGGAGGTTCATAACATGAAAGAGCAGTTACCAAAACAGGTCTATACAAATGAGTACCGTGAGCAAGCGGTGTTACTGGTGACGCGCGATGGTCTGAGTATCGCCGAAGCGGCGCGCCGCTTGTCCATGTCTTTGAAGACGCTCGCCAACTGGGTTAAGCGGGCGAAAGACGGACGGCTTCCGGCGAGCGACGCCGGTGCGGTTGCCGGGCGGCGCATCGTGACGGATGCGGAAGCTGAGAACTCGCGGCTGCGGCGCGAGAATGCCGAGTTGCGGATGGAGCGCGCCAGCTTGAAAAAAGCCACCGCGTACTTTGCGACCGAGTCGCTGCGAGGTATGCGGTGATCCACGAGTTACAAAGCGACTACCCGCTGGCAGTGCTCTGCCGCGTGCTCGATGTTTCCACGAGCGGCTACCATGCATGGCGCACTCGGCCACCATCGAAGCGCACCCAAGAGCGTGCGCGACTGCAAGTCGCGGCCCAGGCGGCGCATCACAGAACCCGCGCCACTTATGGTGCCGCCCGCTTACAGCGTGAACTCGCCGCTGATGGCTTCACGGCGAGTCTCGGCACGGTCAAAAGCGTGCGGCGCGAATTGGGCTTGCG
>JANMAD010000231.1:0-1535 GCA_031359515.1 Acidobacteriota bacterium
CGTGCGGAACGCCTTGCAGCTCGTCTTCACGAAGTTCGCCGAGTTCCAGAGCGCTCGGCAAGTTCACGTCTGGCTCCGCGATCAGGGGATTATGCTGCCGGCGAAATCGCAAAAGCCCGGCGAGGAAAGTGTCGTCTGGCATCTGCCGCTTTACAATACCGTGCACAATATTCTGACCAATCCGGTCTATGCCGGTGCCTATGTGTTCGGGCGTACGACGAGCAAGGTCGTCATTGACGACGGTCGCAAGCGGGTGCGGCGTGGACTGCGTCGACCACAAGGGGAATGGGAGGTGCTCATCAAGGACCAGCACGAAGGTTACATCACGTGGGACGAGTTCGAGAGAAATCAGCGCCTGATCGCGGAGAATGCAACAGGCAAGGGCAGTGCTGCGGCTCGTGGTGCCGCCCGGCAAGGTGAGCTTCTGCTTGCAGGTCTGCTCCGTTGTGGCCACTGCGGCCGCAAGCTGTACGTCGGCTACGGCAAATCCGGGCGCTATTACTGCCAGGGCGCGAACGTGAACCACGGCACCGATCGGTGCATCTCTTTCGGCGGGCTCAAGGCTGATCTCGCCGTTGGTGGCGAGGTTCTGCGTGTCTTGAAACCGCTCGGCATCGATGCCGCGGCAAAGGCGCTCGATGTCGAGACGCGCGAAACATCGGCGGCACGTCGGCAGCATGAGCTTGCGCTTGAGCGTGCGCGTTATGAGGTGGCGCACGCGCGCCGGCAGTACGACGCCGTCGATCCAGCCAACCGTCTCGTCGCCAGCGAGTTGGAGCGGCGCTGGAATGCAGCGCTCGAAAATGCCCATCACATCGCGCAAGAGATCGCCGAACTCGATGCAAAGCGGCGTCCACCTCTCGGCGACCAGGAGCGGGATCACCTCCTGCAGCTTGGCACCGATCTGGAGCGCGCGTGGTTGCATCCAGCGGCAAGCGCTGCAACGCGCAAACGCATTCTGCGCGCTGCACTCAAAGAGATCATCGCGCGCATCGAAAATGGCTTCATTGAGATGGTGCTGCATTGGCAGGGCGGCGCTCACACGCCCCTGAAGCTCAAGATGAACACGGCCGGCCAGCATCGCTATGCAGTGCCGCAGGATACACTGACGCTGGTGCGCGATCTCGCTCGGTTGATGCCCGACAAGCAGATTGCGCGCCTCCTCAATCGCGCTGGCAAGCCGACAGGACGCGGCAACGGCTGGACCGAGGTGCGCGTGCGCTCGTTCCGCGATTATCACCAGATCGCCGTGTATCGGCCTGGAGAATGGGCCGAGCGAGGCGAGATCACGCTCGAAGCTGCGGCCAAGATCATCGGCGTCATTCCGATGACGGCGCTGCGCATGATCAAGCGCGGCGACTTGGCTGGTCGGCAGCTCTGTCGCGGCGCACCTTGGGTTATCAAGGCCGCAGATGTGGCGTCGTTCGCCGCGGCGAAGCAGTCAGGCAGACCGCTATCAGCAAAACCCGCGCAGCAATCCTTTGACTTTCAATGACGTAGAAAGGTGATCAGTGTGAATCGTGTCCGCTCGGACA
>JANMAD010000251.1:0-3337 GCA_031359515.1 Acidobacteriota bacterium
TCCCTCGAAGGCGACGAGCGCGTTACGGAAATCACGTTGCTTGTTGCGGGCGTCGCCGAGCCGTATATAAGCGGTTGCCAGATCGTATTTGAGGCGGCGATTTTTCGTTTCGCTCCCGACTAGCGCCTGCAAAATCTGAAGGGCTTTGCCAAGATAGAGAATGGATTCGCCGCTCTGCCCGACGTTGTCCAAAGTCACGCCGAGCCGGGAATAGGTCTTGGCCAGTTGCTGTCTGGCGCGTACGTTGGCCGGGTCTTTTGCGACCGTCTCCTCGATTACTTTTAGGGCCTTGAGGGTGTACTCGTTTGCGCGCGGGTTGTTGACATCTTCATAAACGCTGCTGGTCATCATGTAGGTCTGGTGCAGACCTGTGCGCAGCCGGATGTCGTGCGGGTCGGCGGCGACGAGCGCTTCGGACAACGGCACGGCCCGCGCCATCTCGGCCTCGGCCTCCTTTTGTTTCCCGTCCCACGAAAGGGAGTTGCCCATCTGCTTGTGGGCTTCGGCGAGCAATAGCAAAACCTCTGTCCCAGCCGGCGACTGTCGCTGCACTTCTTCTAAGCGGGCAACTGCCTGCTGAAAATAAGAGATTGCTTCGGGGTATTTCTCATTCGTCGAAAGAACCTTCCCGATGTCGAGCGTGGCTCGCGCCACAGCCAGGCGCAACTCGGTCGAGTCGGGTTGCTCCGCGAGCAATTCAGTGTACAAACTCAAAGCCGCTGCCGAATTTTTTAGCGACTCCGTCGGCTCGTTCGTTTGCCAGCGGATGTCGCCCAGCGCACGGTAGTTGTTTGCCAGCGCGCGGCGCTGCTCGAAGCCGCGCGGGTTTTTTTCGAGCAGCCCGCGCCGCATCGCGTTGGCCTTCTCGTAGCTGGCGAGCGCATCCGTTAAAGCGATCAGATTTGGGTTGGTTGGATTGCCCTGCAAGTCGCCGATTTTTTCGTAAGCCGAGGCCAGCTCGCTTTGCAGCGTTAGATCACCGGCTGATTCGTTCGCCAGACTGTCAAGATATTTAAGCGATTGCGTTAGCACTGCCTGGCGAGCTTCGGTCGAGCCGGGCAGGCGCTCGATCTTCGGCGCGATGTCCGTCAAGAGCGCGTTCGAGAGTTGGCGCACGTCCGTAAAGCGGCGCTCGGCGCGGTCACGCTGCACACGCGCGATGTTCGCCTGCCACAGCGCGATGGCGAGACCGGCGACAAGCGCGAGCAAGACGAGCGCCGCCGCGCCGACCGTGAGCTTGTTGCGCCGGACAAATTTTTCGGCGCGATAAGTGAAAGAGTCTTGCTGCGCCCGGACGGGCAGGCCGTCTAAGTATCTTTGAATGTCTTCGGCGAATTGCGCTACCGATGCATAGCGCCGCGCAGGTTCTTCGCGCCGCGCCATCGCGATGATGTTCTTCAACTCGCCATCGATGATGTTTTGTTTTCTGTTGCTGGCGCGGCCGTTTCCATGCTCCTGCTGCGTCGGCAGATTAGTCTCCGCCGTCTTCCGCCGTCCACTCTCCGACCGCCAGCCATCATGCGCGGGTTGCAGGTTTGGCGCAGCAGGCGCGCCATGCAGCAACTCATTGAGCAGCACGCCTAAAGAGTACACATCGCTCGCCGTCGTGACTTGCCCGCCGCTCACCTGTTCGGGCGCGGCGTACTCCGGGGTGAAGGCGCGAAAATTTGTCTGCGTGTGCTCGTCTGCATGCTCCGCGTCGAGCAACTTGGCGATGCCGAAGTCGAGCAGCTTCGGTTCGCCTTCGTCGTTGACGATGATGTTGGAAGGCTTGATGTCACGGTGGACGACGAGGTGCTGGTGCGCGTAAGCGACGCCCCGGCAGACATCAAGGAAAAGACGCAGACGCCCCACAAGTTGAAGCTGCTGCGCGGCGCAGTAGTCGTCAATCCGCAGCCCTTCGATATATTCCATCGCCAGAAACGGTTCGCCGTCGCCGTTCACGCCGCCGTCTAAGAGGCGCGCGATGTTGTCGTGGCTGAGCGAGGCAAGTATCTGCCGTTCGCGACGAAAGCGGCGCGCGAGTTCGGCATCGGCGAAACTGCGGCGCACGATCTTGAGCGCGACCTGCTGTTGAAACTCGCCGTCGGCGCGCTCGGCCAAATAGACCGCGCCCATGCCGCCGCGCCCGATCTCGCGGATGATGCGGTAGTGCCCGATGGTCTGCCCGGCGCGGGCCTCCGCCGCCTCATCGGCGACAAAAAAATCCGCCGCGAAGGCGAGTGCAGACGCGGCGAGAAAGCCATCCACCCGTTCCTCGCAGCCGAGCAGCGATTCAACCTCGCGCCGTAGTTCCGGCGCGCCCGCACAACGCTCATCAAGAAACTCGCGCCGCGCCGCCGGCGCAAGCTCCAACGCGCCGTCCAACAGTGCTTCGACCTTGTGCCATTCTTCGCTTCGCATCACTACACACAAACGCGGGATTCGGGCCGGCAAACTGACAGGCGAATTTTCAGGCTGGGGGCTGCGCGAGTTCGCGGTAGAGCCAGAGTCGCGCCTTCTGCAAATCGCGCAGCACGGTTCTGGTTGAGATGCCTAAGACTTCGGCGATCTCTTCGTCGCTGAGGCCGCCGAAAAAACGCAGCTCGACGATCTTGCTTTTGCGCTCGTCCATCTCGGCCAATCTGGCCAACGCTTCGTCCAGGTCAAGCAGCCCCGCCGCGCGCTGTTCAAGCGGGAGTTGCACATCGTCGAGCGAGAGGCGGATCGCCGTGCCGCCGCGTTTCTCGGCGACGTGGGCGCGGGCGTGATCGATCAGCACGCGGCGCATCATGCTGGCCGCGATGCCGTAGAAGTGCGCGCGGTTCTGCCAGTTGACGCGCGTCTGATCGACCAGCTTGAGATAGGCTTCATGGACGAGGGCCGTCGGTTGGAGGGTGTGCCCGCCGCGCTCTCTGGCGAGAAAGATGCGCGCCTGTCGCCGCAGTTCGTCATAGACGAGCGGCATCAGCCGCGCTGGTGCGTTCGCATCGCCGCCACTCCAGTCGTGCAGAATCCCTGTGACCTCGTGGCGCTTTGCTTCCTGTTGCAACCCGTCGCTCATACGCTCTCCGCCCCCGGCATACGCCGCGAAGTTTAGCGCGGAACACCGTCTCAGTCACAAATATTTCGCCGGCCGTGTCATGTTGCGCCGCCGCGTCTCGCGTGTATGGGTGGAGGTCAAATTGTATTGACTCTGCCCGTGTGCTGGCGAGTTCGCGGTAGAGCCAGAGTCTCTACATCTGCAAATCGCGCAGCACGGTTCAGGTTGAGATGCCAAAGACTTCGTCGATCTCTTCGTCGCTGAGGCCGCCGAAAAATCTCAGCTCGACTATCTTGCTTTAGCGCTCGTACATCT
>JANMAD010000288.1:0-6402 GCA_031359515.1 Acidobacteriota bacterium
CTCTGCAACATCGTGTCATGCACATAGCCCTGCACGGTGATGCCGTGGTTGGCAAACACATGCAGGTCGTACTTGATGTTCTGGCCCAGCTTGGGCATGTCGATCTCCCCGACCAGGATCACGAGCGTCATCCCGATGGCGATGAGCAGCGTCGACGCGTTGTTCAAGACCAGATCGCGCAGGTTCGCCGCGCTGAAGAACGAGGGCGCGGCGACACCGACCGCCACGAGCAGCACGACGTAAGCCAATGCCGCCGACAGTTCTCGTTTGTACCGGCCGAGCTTCATCTTTTACGTCCCTACAGTCCGCGCTTGCGCATCAATCTCGCTGAGTTCGTGCCCCAACGCCAGCGCGAGAATTTTATGCTGCGTCGCGTCGGCGCGATCCAACATGCCGAAGATCGTGCCGCCGTGCATCACGGCGATGCGGTCACTCATGCCGAGTATCTCCGGCAGTTCAGAAGAGATCATCAGGATGGCCACGCCCCGCGCCGCCAAGTCGGTCATCAATGCGTGAATCTCCGACTTCGCGCCGATATCGATACCTTGCGTCGGCTCATCCAGAATGAGCACTGAAGGTTTCGTGACGAGCCAGCGACTCAACGCGACTTTCTGTTGATTGCCGCCGGAGAGCGTGGCCACGGGCGCGAAGATCGTGGGCGTCTTGATACCGAGCCGCCGCGTGTAATCGGCGGCGATCTCTTGCTCGCGCCGGAAGTCCATGCCCCATCGGTTGGAAATCTTGTCGAGCGCCGCCAAAGTGATGTTGGCGCTGATCGGTAGTTCAAGCACAACGCCGTGCCGCCGCCGATCTTCGGGCATGTAGGCGATGCCGTGTGCGATGGCTGCGGCCGGGCTGGTGATTTTGACCGGCGTGCCGCGCTAGCTGATCTCGCCTGCATCCGCCGGTGTCAGACCGAAGATCGTGCGCGCCAACTCCGTCCGCCCCGCGCCCACGAGTCCCGCTAGTCCGACGATCTCACCCGCGCGCACCGATAGACTCACATTGTTGACGCCTGATTCAGCGCAGCCAAGCTGCCGCAGTTCCAAGACCACATCGCCCAATTCGACTTCTCTTTTTGGAAAGACCGCCGACAGCTCGCGCCCGACCATCAGTTGAATCAACTGTTGCCGGTTCACTTCCGACATCAGCCGCGTGTCAATCGTCCGCCCGTCGCGCAAGACCGTCACGCGGTCGGCGATCACCGGCAACTCTTCCAAGCGGTGCGAGATGTAGATCATGCCGACGCCCTGTGCGCGTAGTTGACGGATCACATTGAAGAGGTTCTGCGTGTCCTCCTCAGAGAGCGAAGCTGTCGGCTCGTCCAAAATTAATACTTTGGCATCGGCCCCCAACGCGCGGGCGATCTCGACCAACTGTTGTTGCGGCATGGTGAGATCGCCCGCGTCCGTGTCTGGGTTGATCTTTGCGCCCACTTGCGCGAGCAGTTCGGCGGCGCGCTGGCGGCGTGCGCGCCAGTCAATGCGGCCCAGCACACCTGTGTGCTCCAGTCCGAGCGCGATGTTTTCCGCGACGGTGAGTTCGGGGAAGAGGGCCGGCTGCTGATAGATCGCGCTGATGCCGAGCGCTTTGGCGACGCGCGGCGAGTTGTGCGTGATCGGTTCGCCGTTGAGCTTGAGTTCGCCGCCGTCGGGCTTGACCGCGCCGGTCATGATCTTGATGAGCGTTGATTTGCCCGCGCCGTTCTCGCCGATGAGCGCATGCACTTCGCCCGCGCGCAACTCGAACGAAGCGCTCTTGAGCGCCTGCACCCCGGCGTATGCCTTGGTGATGTCGGTGGCGCGGAGCAGCACGCTGTCAGTCATGTCCTTCACCTGCGATTATGATGACGTATAACTCGCCGGGCCCATGCACGCCAATCGCCAGCGTCAACTCGATGTCGGAGGTGCGCGACGGCCCCGTGATGAAGGTCACCGTCCGGCTCAACCCCCCCGGCCCCTGTTCATTGATTGCATGCAGCACCTCGCCCAAGGTCTGCCGTACCTGCGCCGCTTCGATGATCGCGACATGCACCGGCGGCACGAGCGACGACAGGCGATGCCGCTCGCAGTCGGATTCAAGCACCAGCGTGCCCGTCTCCGCCACGGCCCACTGCGCGCTGGTGATGCCGATGTCGCAATCGAACAGCGCGGGCGGCTCGGTCTGCGCGAACACCAAAGCGTCCGACTTTATTTGCGCGCAAACTTTCTGCACTAACGGCGCGTCGGAGACAGCGATGCGTTGAGCCTGCTTCTGCTCGATGAGTTGCTGCACTGTCTCGGCCGCCGCTCTGTCATCACTAACGACAACGCAGTGCCCGCCGACGGCCGCGAGGGCTTCGTGAAAGCGTGCTATCGGCGCGGCGACCGGCGCGTGTGTCACCGCTACCGGCGCAAGTGGCGCATGCGCGCCGCTCTCCTGTGCATGATGCTCGGCGCGCACGGCATCAAACGGCGCGCTCGCCGTCAAGTGCCGGCGAATCGCAGCCAGTATGTCGCGTCGTACTTCGTCGTTCTGTCCGTGCGCGCTCAACTTCTCTTCCCTATCGTTCACTTCTTGTCGGCTAACCCGTCGCGCCACTGCTCGCGGAAAGTGCGCGGCGCAAACGGGCGCGCGTCGCGCCAGGCCGTCCACGCGCCCAGCGGCGGCGCGAGTTTTGCCATGACACTGCTCGCCTTGCCGATGCGACCGTCACGCACCACCGGCCGTTGCAGCACGCGCAACAGCCTCGCGCCCCACTCGTACAGCATGGGCCGCGACCAGGCGAAAGCATAGAGGCGAAAAATCAAATGCTCCACCAGCTTATGCTTCACCGGCCTCGTCTGTTCCGCCGTACCGCGCGCCGTCCCCTCCGCCACTTCCGCGCGCAGATGCAGCAACAACTCCGGGATGTCTATCTTGACCGGACAGACCTCACGACACGCCCCGCACAGGCTCGACGCATACGGCAACTGTGCTGCCTTGCCGATGCCGATCAACTGCGGCGTGATGACCGCGCCGATGGGGCCGGGATAAACCGAGCCGTAAGCATGCCCGCCGATCTGTTGATAGACCGGACAGGCGTTGAGGCACGCGCCGCAACGTATGCACGCGAGCGATTGCCGCGTCACCGGATGACCGAGCATTGCGGAGCGCCCGTTGTCCATGAGAATGATGTGGACTTCTTCCGGGCCTTCATCCTCCGGGCTGCGCTTAACGCCGGTGATGAGCGATTGATATGAGGTCAAACGCTGGCCCGTGCCTGAGCGCGGCAGAAGTTTGAGAAACACGTCTAGGTCAACGAGCCGCGGAATGATCTTCTCGATGCCCATCAACGCGATGTGCATCTTCGGCAGGCTGGTGGTCAGACGCGCATTGCCTTCGTTCTCCAGAATCAAAAACGTGCCCGTCTCGGCCACGCCGAAATTGACGCCGCTGATGCCGGCTTCCGCTTCGACGAATCGTTGCCGCAAGATGCGTCGCGCCGCGCCGGTCAAGACCGCCACATCATCCGTCGGCTCGATGCCAATCTTCTCAGCGAACAACTCCGCGATCTGGCGTTTCGATTTATGTATGGCCGGCACGACGATGTGCGATGGCGTCTCGTCGGCGAGTTGGATGATCCATTCGCCGAGGTCTGTCTCGACGGGCGCGAGGCCCGCCGCTTCGAGCGCCTTGTTCAGATGAATCTCTTCAGTCGCCATGCTCTTCGACTTGACGACCTGTGTAGCTTGCCGCTCGTGCAATAAACGGATGACGAGGGCGCACGCCTCCGCGCCATCGCGCGCCCAGTGTATCTGCGCGCCCGCGCGCGCGGCGTTGTCGGCGAAATCTACAAGATACTTGTCGAGATGCGCGAGCGTTTCGTCTTTGATGGCGCGGGCGCGCTCGCGCAAGCCTTCCCAATCGTCCACGGTCGTGATCGCCACCTTGCGCCGCTCACCGAACGTGTGCGCCAAGTTGCGCAATGCCCCGCGCAACTGCGGGTCTAAGAGCGCCGCCCGCGCGTTCTGATCGAATGTCTCTGAGGTTGGCTGATTCATGCCTTGCCCGTGTCGGATCAGTTTTCCTGTGCGGCGAGTAGTTCAGCGATATGCATGACGCGCACCGCCGATTTGTTCCGCGTCAGACGACCATCGATCTGCATCAGACAACTTGCGTCGCCCGCCACGACCGCGCGCACCCCGGCTTGCTCGATAGCGTCAATTTTGTTGTCGAGGATCGCCACGGAAATTTCCGGATACTTGACGGAGAATGTCCCGCCGAAGCCGCAGCAAGCATCGGCGTTCGACAGTTCGACGAACTCCGCGCCGCGCACGTGGCTGATAAGGCGGCGCGGCTCGCTGTGGACATTCAGATCGCGCAAGCCATGACACGCATCGTGCCAAGTCACACGCCCGCGAAAGCTCGCGCCCACATCTTCAACGCCCAGCACGTTGACTAAAAAAGAACTAAGCTCGTGGGTGCGCGCCGCGATGGCCTCGGCGCGTTTGCGCCAACGCTCGTCCGTCCCAAACAGCGCGTGGAAGTGATGCGCCATCGCCGTGCATGATCCGGAAGGGCTGACGATTGCGTCGGCTTTAGTCTCTTCAAAAATCTCGATAAAGCGTTTGGCGAGCGTGCGCGCTTCGCTGCGATAGCCGGTGTTGAAGGCGGGCTGGCCGCAGCACGTCTGTCGCTCGTCGAAGACGACTTCACAACCGGCCCGGCGCAAGACTTCGACCGCGCTTGTGCCGATAGTCGGCCACAACTGATCAATCAGGCATGTGACGAATAAAGAGACTCGCAACCTTTGCTCCCGCTTGTCCTGCACGACCCGACGGCCACGCCGCGCAAGCTAACTCACTTGTTCAACTCGCATAACGCGCTTCGATGGTCGCGTAACGCCGGGCCGCTTCCGCCCATGTGGACGAACGGGCCGGGGCGAACTCCTTCAAGCGCATGTTCTCGGCCAAATGTTGCCGCGCCGCCGCGAGCGAGGCAAAGCGGCCGGCGGCAATCGCCTGCACAAGGACGTTGCCCACGACCGTCGCTTCGACGGGGCCGGCGAGTACCGGCAACCCGGTGGCGTTGGCGGTCGCCTGATTGAGATAATCGTTCTGGCTGCCCCCGCCGATAATCTGCACGCCGCCGATCTCGCGCCCCGTCAACGATTCAATCGTGCGCAGGATTGAGGCATAGCGCAAAGCAAGCGAATCAAAAATTATCTTCGCCACGGCCGCTGGCTCGCCGACGCTTTGCCGCTGTCCCGTCTCGTCAAGCTGCGCCGCCACGGCCGCCAGCATGCTCGGCGGATTGAAGAAACGCGGGTCGTCGGGATAGAGCAAGCCGTGTGCTTCCGTTTGCGCCGTAACTTCGCCAACCAAGTTGTCATAGTCAACGTCGAGGCCGCGCGCCTGCCACTCCTGCCGGCACGACTCGAAAATCCATAGCCCCATCACGTTCTTGAGAAAGCGAATCGTCCCGCACGCGCCGCCCTCGTTAGTGAAGTTGTGGCGCGCGACCTCGGTGTTGATTAAGACACTGTCACGTTCGACGCCGACCAGTGACCACGTGCCGGAAGAGATGTAAGCCCAGCCGGCCGCGAGCGGCGCGCCCGCCACGGCACTGCCGGTATCGTGCGTCGCGGGGGCGACGACCCGCACGCCGTCGAGACCGAGTTCATCGGCGAGTGCGCCCTTGAGCGGGCCGATACTAGCGCCCGCAGGCACAATCTCCGGCAGCAGGTGCAATGGTAAGTTCAGTCGTTCAATCAACTCTCGATCCCACGTCCCCGTCCGCGCGTTGACCATCTGCGTTGTGGTGGCGTTCGTGTACTCGGCGACGGCCCGGCCTGTGAGCAGGAAATTGATCAGGTCGGGGATCAAGAGCAAACTCTTCGCGCGTTCGGGGATGCCGACCCGCGTGTGTACGTAGAGTTGGAACAGCGTGTTGAAGACGAGGAATTGTATGCCGGTGCGCTCGAATATCTCCGTGCGCGACACACGCGCGCAGACCTCTGCCATCGCGCCTTGCGTCCGTTCGTCTCGATAGCAAATGGGCTGTTCGAGCAACTCGCCATCATGGTCAATCAGGCCATAATCAACGCCCCAACTATCAACCCCGATGCTCTGGACGGGCCGCCCTAATTCGCGCGCACGCTCGCCAGCCCGGCGCAAGCCGGCTTTGATCTCGGCAAAGATTTCGCTCAAGTTCCAACGTAGATGGCCGGCTGACACGCGCGCGGGATAGCGAAACCGGCGCGCCTCTTCCAGCAACAACTCGCCCGCCGCCACCCCGGCTAAAAAAACACGCCCGCTGCCCGCGCCGAGATCAACCGCGATGTAGAGCGCATCATTCATCTGGAACAGATTACAATCACTGTAGGGGCAGACCTACGTGTCTGCCCCCAGTTTAATATGAAGAACAGAGGCAGACACGTAG
>JANMAD010000386.1:0-11257 GCA_031359515.1 Acidobacteriota bacterium
GTGTACTGGCGATAACCGGTTGAGTCGGTCGTGTAGGCGAGCAGGTTGCCGTCGTCACTGACAACGTATGCGCCGACGGCCATGAACTTCAAGCCTTTGGCCATCTCATTCAGGTCGAGCGTGATCTCTTCCTTGGCCTCCGTCTGGCCGCGCTTGCGCGCGTAGATGGGATACTGCTGCCCTTCGATGGTGCGCGTGTAGTAATAGTAATCGCCGAGCTTGTAAGGCACGTTCACATCGGTCTGCTTGATGCGCGCGAGCATTTCCGTATAGAGCTTTTGCTGCAACGCGGCGGTCGGCTTCATGGCCGCTTCGGTGTAGGCGTTCTCGGCTTCGAGATAAGAGATGACTTCCGGGTTCTTCTTCTCGCGCAGCCAGAAATAATTGTCCACGCGTGTATCGCCGTTCGTGGTGTCGGTCTTGGCCACTTTCCTGGCGACCGGCGGTTGCCCCTTGGGCATCATGTTCTGTGCGGATGTTTCGTTGGATAGCAGCATGGTCATGGTTAGTAACAGCAAAAGTTGGAGGGCGATGGGGAACTTCTGACGCATATAGGTATCTCCTGCGATGTGCTTTGAGTGAATGGGTTATGCGGCGCGGCAAGCACGACTCTGACACAACTCTGACCGAAGCGAACTGCGGCGCAACTCGGCGCGGGCGATGGCCGCCGACGTGACAGATGATCTTGTTTGGTGGAAGCGCGGGCGCACGGCCCGCGTCAGTCATGCACGGTTCAACCACGCGGCGGGTTGCCCCAGCCCGAACTTTGATAGACACCATTCTCGACAATGCACGGCACGGTCGGGTCGCCGGCCGACAGGGCCAGCATCTCCTGGCGGCGTGCCCGGTCGGTCTGCGCGTCATACTCGATGAACGGCGTGCCCTGCGCGTTGAAATGATCACGCGCCTGCTGGCAATAAGGACAATTCGGCTTCACATAGATCACCAAGCTCACGTTTTTGATCTCCTTCCTTGTGCCCCACAGTGTAAGGAAAGCAGGGCCGAGTGACAAGTGACGCATAAGAGTTCAAGGTTCAAGGTTCAAGGTTCAAGGTTGCCGGTTAGATGGCTTTGACTTTGAACTTTGAACCTTGAACCTTGAACCTGCCTTTAGCTTGTCACTCGACACTCGTCACTCGTCACTGTTTTAGGTATACTCCCCGCCGACGTTTTGCCGAATGCCCGCCGTCGGAGTTTAAAGCCAAACCCTCGTGAGCAACGATGACCTGTACGAGCCGTATGAGAAACTGATCCGGATCGAGGTGCTGGGCCGGCGCTTCGATGTGCCGGAGAACAACCGGCTGTTGCGCTGCTTCCAATTCCTCGCCATGCGCAGCATCTCCTACGGCGACTTCTGCTGGAACGGCGACTGCACCAACTGTCAATTCTGGTATCAAGAAGACGAGCCGCTGAGCGCACTGGAGAAGACGGCGCTCGCCTGTCGCTTCCGCGTGCGCGAAGGACTGGTCATCACGCGCCTCAACGCGTGCGTCAAACTCGAAGACCCTGAGCAGTAATATTCGGCCCACAGGGCGCACAATCCGACGGACTGCCATGCTTGTTCAGCAGGACGGCTGTCTTAGCGTCCGAGCAGGTCGTGAGCCTTTAGTGAGGAACATCGTGCGACATGTCGTCGGGCCCGCGGGCCGGGCATGGTCTTCATAGTTCGTTTTGCCTTTGCGTTACTTTGTCGCGCCCTCATGCTCGGCTGCGCTTGAACTTGAAGCCTTGCGCCTTCAACTTTGCACTTATTTCTGTGCTATGCTCGGCGGCCTTAACAGCCCAGCCTAAATTATTCGGAGAACTCGGTCGTGCCGGTTGATAAAAACCAGTTCCGCACGGCGCTCAGCCGCTTCGCCAGTGGCGTGACGGTCGTGACTACACGCGACGCGGATGCGCGTCCCTTGGGCATCACCGTGAGCGCCTTCAGTTCGCTCTCGCTTGAACCGCCGCTCGTGTTGGTCTGCCTTGAGCGCAGCGCATACGTGCATGACGCCTTTCAGACGAGCGGCGTCTTCGTCGTTAACATTTTGAGCACGGAGCAGGAGCAACTCTCGCGCCTGTTCGCCTCGCGCGAGCCGGACAAGTTCGCGGGGCTGGGATACAGTCCGGGCATTGACGGCGCGCCGGTGCTGGCGGATGCGCTCGCCACCATCGAATGCCGCGTGCAGCAAGCGCACGAAGCGGGCGACCACACGATCCTCGTCGGCGCGGTCGAGCGCACCACTGTGCGCGACGACGCCCAACCCTTGCTCTACTATCGCGGCGGCTACGCGCGCGTGGCGTTGTAAAGAAGCTGTTAGCGATTAGCTGTTAGCTTTTAGCCTTCTGCTTTAAGCTAACAGCTAATCGCTAACAGCTAACAGCTAACAGCTTTCTATGCTCGACGTGATCATTATCGGCGCGGGGGCGGCGGGTTTGTCGGCCGCGCTGTGGTGCGACGAGTTGGGGTTGGACACGCTCGTGCTGGAAGCGCAGGCGGAGACGGGCGGGCAACTGCTGCGCGTCTATAACCCGATTGCGAATTATCTCGGCGTGCAGGCTGGGAACGGGCGGCAGTTGCGCGATCTGTTCGCGGCGCAGGTTGCAGACGCAGGATTCGATCTTTGGACGGACGTAGAGATCGCGCGGGTTGACTTGGCGGCGAAGCGCGTTAGCTTGCGCAATGGCGAAGAGTTGCAGTCCATTTGTCTGATCATTGCGACGGGCGTGAGGCGGCGCGTATTGGATGTGCCGGGCGTGTTGGAGTTTGTCGGGCGTGGCGTGTTGGAATCGGGCGTGCGCGACCGCGACGAGTTTGCGGGTGAGGATGTATGCGTCGTCGGCGGCGGCGACGCGGCCGTCGAGAACGCACTGCTGCTCGCTGAAGTTTGCCCGACGGTGACACTCGTGCATCGCGGTGCAACGTTACGCGCGCGGCCGGAATTCGTCGAGCGTGTGCGCGGTGAGCATTGCATCACGGTCTTCACCGAGGCGGAAGTGTTGCGCATCATCGGCGGCGATAAGGTTGAAGCAGTCGAGATCAAGCGGCACGGCGCGATCAAACCCTTTCAATTGGCTGTGCGCGGCGTGCTGGCACGCATCGGCGTCGAGCCGAACACGGAGTTGTTCCGCGCGCAATTGCAGACGGACGAGCGCGGCTACATCACGATTACGAGCGAGCAGGAGACAAGCAGCGCGAACGTCTTCGCCATCGGCGATGTGGCGAACCCAAGCGCGCCGACCGTCAGCGGCGCTGTCGGCGCGGGCGCAACCGCCGCTAAAGTTATCGCCGCACGTTTGAGCGGCAGTCAGTAGCCGTTGTCAGTTGTCAGTTGTTCAAACTGTGGCGCAGCCGTTTATTCACGCAACAGAAACAACGGACAACTAACTACGGACAACGGACAAGTTCTGTATAATGCCCGCGATGGCAGATAGCGAGAGCGAATGTCCGGCGTACACGGCGGCGCATGCGGCGGCGTACCCGGTGGAATATATCGCCGGGATCGATCTCTATAACGCGGGCGAGTTTCACGCGGCGCACGATGCGTGGGAGGATCGCTGGCGCGACGACGCAGGGCCGCGCGAGAAACTGTTCTTGCAGGCTATGATTCAATCGGCGGTCGCGTTTCACCATCTGGAGATCGGGCGGCCCGGCGCGGCGCGGCGCATGTGGCAGATGGCGACGGAGAAATTCGCGCGGCTCGGCACGACGCAGTTCATGTCGCTCGATCTGACGGACTATCAGGCGCAACTTGAACGCTCGCTCGCGTGGCTGCTGTCTGTGCCCGACCCGCGCGGGTTGACGCCGCCGGAGATCGCGCCGCCAACCATACGCCTCTTGCCGGAAGTGATGGAGTATGACTGATGAGCGTTGAAGTGAGTGACGAGCAGCTTGGCCGCACTGCATTAAGCGAACACGCAGGGGCGGGCATAGGGGCGATGATCGTGCGCGATATGCGGTTGCTACTCATCGCGCTTTGGTTAGGCGCGGCTGTCTTTTTCAGCTTCGCGGTCGCGCCGAGCGCGTTCGCGGTGTTGCCGGCGCGCGAGTCGGCGGGCAACCTCGTCACGCGCACGCTCGGCATTGTGAACGTCGCGGGTGTCGTCATCAGTCTGTTGCTGATCGCAAGTTCATTCATCGGGCGCGAGTTGAAAGCGCGGCGCGCGTGGCTGCTGGAAGTGAGCGCGCTCGCCGTCGTCGCGCTGACGACTTTCGGCGGGCACTGGATTATCAACGCGCGTTTGCTTGCGTTGCGGCATGCGATGGGGCGACCGATTGATGAGGTGGCGGCGAGTGATCCGTTGCGCGTCGCGTTCAATACCTTGCACGGTTATTCGGTCATAGCTTTGAGCATCGGCATGCTGGCGGGCATCGTGGCGTTGCTCGTGATTGCGCGGCGGCGTGTCGGGTGATGCGCGCAAGTAGGGCGCGGGAAGGAAGAGAGACGTGGAGACGCTTGAAGGAATTGATGAGTGGCGCGAGGGCTACAAACGCTGGCAGCGCATACACGAGATACGCGATGACGACATGGGCGAGCATTACCCGTGGGTCGTGAACAAACGCGCGCCGTTTCAACCGTTACGGCGTGCGTTGCCGATGCTCAATCTGGGCTTGATCACTTCGGCGGGCGCGTACATTGACGGCACTGAACCGTTCGACGTGACGCTCGCCGACGGCGACACGACCTTCCGCGAACTGCCCATCGAGATCGAAGCGGGCGACTTGCTCTGGGCCGGGCGCGGCTACGATCCGACGGCTGTCCAACGCGACATGAACGCGCAGATACCGCTCGCGCGCCTGTTCGAGTTCGAGGGCAACGGCATCATCGGGCAACTCAACCCGGTCTTCTGGAGTCTGTGCGGCTTCATCCCGCACGCGGCGCGGTTCACGCGCGATGCGTTGCCGGAGTTGGTTGAGCGCGTGAAGCGTTACGAAGTGCAGGCGGCGTTGCTGATCCCTGCTTCGCAACTCTGCCATCAGACGATGGCGCTCGCGGCGCGTGCGCTCGAAGCGGCGGGCGTGCCGACGATGACGCTCATGGTTGACCGCGAGATTGCAGAGCATGTGCGCCCGCCGCGCGGCGGCTACTACAAGGGCAACTTCGGCAGCGTGGCGGGCGAGCCTCTGTGGCCAGAGCATCAACGGCGCGTGCTGGATGAGGCGTTGCGTTTGCTTGAGCCGATTGATCAGCCGGTCATACACAAACTCGGCGTCGAGCTTGAATCAGCGGTGGAGCACGAGCGGGGCGAGCGTTAGTTGGCTGAGTTGATGAGTCAAGCACAACAGAGTCAAAGCTCTTTGCCCGCGTCGCTCGTCGAGGTGCGGCGTGGCGGTATCGTGGAGTCGCGGCATCACGGGCATGTCGTCGCGGTCGAGCCGGACGGGACAATCGTCGCACAGTTGGGCGCACCGGAGCTGGTCACTTTCTTGCGCTCGTCGGCAAAGCCGTTTCAAGCATTGCCGCTCGTTGCGTCGGGCGCGGCCGAACGGTTCGGCTTCACGGACGAAGAGGTCGCCATCGCGTGCGGCTCGCATAGCGGCGAACCGGTGCATGAAGCGACGGTCGCCGGGATGCTGCGTAAGATCGGACTGGACGAAAGTGCGCTGAAATGCGGCGTGCATGAGCCGTTCAACCACGAGATAGCGCTGGCGATGCGCGAGAGCGGCGCGCCGTTTCGCGTCTTGCAGAACAACTGCGCCGGCAAACACGCGGGGCTGCTCGCGCTGGCCTTGCACCTCGGCGCGCCGACCGCCCAATACGATCATCTCGATAGTCCCGTGCAGCAAGCAATCGCGCAGGTGGTCGCGCAATTCGCCGATATGCCATTGACGCAGATCGCGGTCGGGGTGGACGGCTGCGGCGTGCCGGTCTTCGGCATGCCGGTGCGGGCGATGGCGCTGATGTATGCGCGGCTGGTATCGCCGCCCGCTGCATGGGATGCGGCTGTGCGTGCGGCGTGCGCGCGGCTGGTGCGGGCGATGACAACTTACCCGGAGTTAGTCGGCGGTGCGGGTGAACGGCTGGACACGGAGATGATGCGCGCGACGCGCGGCATGATCGTCTCAAAGATCGGCGCGGAGGGCGTCTACACGGCGGGCGTGCTACCGTCGGCGCGCTGGCCGCGCGGCTTGGGGCTAGCGCTCAAGATCGAGGACGGCGAGAACCTGCGCGCCCGCCCGACGGTCGTGATCGAGTCGCTGCGGCAACTCGGTGTGCTGGACGAGCAGGCGCTGATTGCGCTTGCGCCATATGCACATTTCGATGTGCGCAATCATCGCGGCGAACTGGTGGGCGAGGTGTGTGCGTCGCTCGAATTAGCAAGAGTTTGAGACGAGCGCGTAGGAAGGCGATTGAGAAGGTTCGATGCTCGCACGTGCGACTTGCTAGTTGATTTTGAGGATGTAAAGAATACAAGTGTACTGTTGCTTTGTACAAAAAGAATGCAATGACGATTAGTTTTCGGATTCACATAGAGGCGCAATAGCTTCGTGGGTGGAGACATTTACACCCGCGATTTTATTACCTGATGCTTGTTGTTTGCGGGATATATGGCGATATGGGTTGAATGCGTGGCATGGTCATTGCTCAAACGCCGCTTCAGTTAAAATTGATAAAGGGTAGATAGCGTTATCGGGTCAGGCTCGGAGGCGGCGGTGAATGAAGGCTTTGGGGGAGGTCTTCATTTGCGACAGTCAGCGGCGGCCCTTTACGGGGGAACGGGGTCGCGCGGCGGGCAAGCCGTCAAAGAGCAAAACAATTGTCGGGTTGCTGGTTATTATCTGTAGAGGCTTTGGGGGAACCTTGCGGATAGATCAGCAACCCGCAAGTGTTTCAGGGCATCAATAAAGTATCGAGCAATGGGGGGCGAGAAAAAGCGCGCTGGAGTGTTCAAACACTTCAGCGCGCTTTTCTTTCCTCTGTCGCTTAGTCTTCGTGCGGCGGCAGCGCGGTCGGTTGTGCGCTATGCACCGCAAACTCATCCAGATTAAGGCGCATCATGCCGCCCGCGTCCGAGTATTGTTCATTGAGCGCCGCCTGCGCGCGGCGACGCATGAAGACGACGCCGCCAAACAGTCCGCCGATGCCCAGACACAAAAGGATCGCGAGACCCGTCGCCTTGACCGTGTTGACAATCAAACTGCCCGACATATTCAGCCAGTAACGATTCGCGCGCTCGTTCCGGTGCGGGTCTTCGCCGAGCCACTGCACGACCTTCTCATAATGCACCTTATCAATTAGAGCGTTCGCCGCCTGCTCATCCGGCGCGTCGAAGACGAAGACTGCATAGTTGCCCACGCGCCTGTACGCTAATGGCACGGGCTGATTCTGTGCGCGCAACTCCGCGATGCGTTGCCCGACGCGCGCGTCCGTGTCGCTGGCGAGCTGCGGGGTCTGAAATTCGACGATGACGAGTTGCCCTTGATCGTATTTCGCCGTGACCGCTTCCGCGCCGCCCTCGAACGAGACCGCATCAAGCACGGGTTGATTGCGCGCCACTGCTTGCAGCCCCGGCAAACTGACAGCATACACAGCGTGTTCTTGCACGCCATTCCCGTCAGGTAAGTGCGCGATCAGCGCCGGGATTTGGCCTGAGCCTGCCTCAAGCCTCGCCGCTAATGCCTGCGCGATAGTGATTCTTTCCTGCTCATCTTCGCCTTGCAGGGTCACGAAAACTGAGCCTTTGAAGAATGCCATGCCGGTCGGTGAAGCTAACGCCGCAGTGCCCACATTATTCAGCCTTGCATATTGCGCAGATGACTCTCGCGCAGGATTGACAAGACTCGTTAACAACGCATACGCGCCCGCCTCCGAATTAGCCTGCACGATGTTGACTGTGTAAGTGCGATTGTTGACCGAGGCGTAAATCCGTTGCCCCGCTGTTAGACCACTTACATCTTCCGGTCGGTTCAGTGGCAGGGCGGTAATTGAGCGTGCCGGGCCTGTCGCGTGAAAGTCGCCGATCTGATTGGGCAGAAACTGTTCCGCCCCCTTGCGGCTTTCGTCGGCTAGGGTCGGGATAGACAACAGCAGAAATAAACTAACGAAAATCAATTTGGCGAGACGTAAGACACGCATAGAAAAATCCTCTGTCATTGAGCAGACACACCACACGGTCAGCAACATGGTGTTTGATGTCGGCTGCCGCAAAGTAGTTCCAGAAGATTTTAGCCGGTGCGGCCCGGTCAGTGCCAGCGCCGCAGTTCGCGCAGGATGAGATCGGCGTGGCGGCGGGGCTTGGGGATGTTACGCATCTTGGTCGCGCCGCCCAGCTCGCTCGCGTTATCGATCAGCAGATCGCCGAAGCCGAGCATGCGTTGCGGGAGCGAGGCGGCGACGGTCACATCTTGAATATTACGCAAGGGCACGTTGCGCGTGCGGCGTGAAAAGAGACCTTCGTCGATCTCGATCTTCGCGTCGGTCAGCGTGTACTTGAGCGCGTTACGTTTGAGATGCTTCCACGCCGGAATAAGCAACAGCAAGAGCGCGAACGGCAGCGCATAGACGGCCGGCAGTTGCTTGACGTAGAGCGCGAGCAGGACGGTCAGCAGGATCGCGCCGAGCGCGGCGAGAGCGTAGCCGATGCCGACGAACAAAAACGTCGGGCGCACGGTAAAGACGACCTTCTCTTCGTCGTCATTCGTGCGTGGCAGCGCGGCAGTGCGCGCCGGTGTCGCCGGTAAAGCGTTGGCCGCTGTGGCGGGCCAGTCCGCGCGCTCAAGCGATGTGCGCGGGGCGGCGACGCGCGTCTCTTCCGACGCCACGCGCGTCTCTTCGTTGTCGGTCGGCGCGCCGCAGGTGGTACAGAAACGCAGGTGCGCCGGGATGTCCGCGCCGCAGTTGCCACAGTACATAACTCGCTCACTCCTCCAAGCGCGTTGCGCCGGTCGTGGTGCGCACGGCAACGAGCAGCGCGCCCGGTTCGTAGGGCAGATTGACGAAGCCATGCGCGCCGAGTTGGCGTGCCGTTGTGCGCACCTCTTCACGTTGCGCGGCGACGGGCAGCAGCAGCACGACCGGCAACGGCAGACGGCCCCCATGCTGTTCGTAGAGCCGGCGCAAAGTCTCCAGCCCATCCAACCCATGCAGGTCGAAATCTAGTACGAGTAGATCGGGCCGCTCGATGCGTAAAAGATTGAGCGCCTGATGCGCGTCGAAGGCGGCGCGCACCTCGTAACCGGCCGAGCGCAGCAGCAGATTAACTTGCGCCATGCGGGCCGCGTCGGAGATTGTGAGCAACAGGCGACGCGGCATGGCCGCGCCCCGCGCACGATGCTCACGCTCACGCGCGGCGGCAGCGAGCGCAGATTGCGCGAGCGCCTGTGCCCCGCCGTAGCGTGCGCCCGACGCAGGCAGCGGCAAAGACTCGAACATATCCGGCTGCCGCGACTCACGCACAGCCCGCGCACGTCTGCGTTCTACTGGTTCGTTCGTTACGCGCGGCGGCGGTTCTGTGGTTTCTTCGTGTGCCGTTGCTTGGGTTGCCTGCGTGCCGCGCGTGGCCATGAGCGCGGCTTCCGCGCGCTCGACGAGCGTCTCAACTTCGCGCCCGTCGGCCGGAAAAGTGGCGAGGCCGAAACGCAGGCGCACATCCGTATGCGCGGCGACGAGCTCGTTGCGCAATTGCGCGAGCGTGTTGCTGGCCGTGCCCGGCCCCTTGTGCGGCAGATAAGCGACGAGCATCGTCGGGCCGTAGAAGGCGACCATATCGAGGCGGCGCAAATTGAGTTTGAAAAACTCGTGCGCGGTGGCGAGCGCGTGGGCCGGCGACGCCTGATCGTCTGCTGAGGTGGGCGTGTGGGCGATGAGTACGAGCGCGCCGTGCGCGCCCGCCGCGATGTCAGCGCGCACTTGTTCGAGCAGACGCATGAAGTCGTCAATCTCTGCGCTGACGGCGACGGCGGCAAGCGCGGCGGCGCGGCGGCCCGTCTCGTCGCGCCAGCGCAAGGCCGCGAGGCGCGCATGCAACTCGGCGGGCGGCGTGGCGAGCGCGCAATAGTCGTCCGCGCCGAGTTGCCGCGCACGTTCGCGCTGCGCGGCGGCGTCCGTGTGATAGAGCAGGACGAGCGGGAGCGCGTTGGTCGTCGGGTCGGCGCGCAGTTGGGCGGCGAGCGCGAGTCCGTCCACATCTGCCTGCGCATGTGTGCCGTCGTGCAGTTCCAACAACACGACATCGGGCGCAAGCTCATTGGCCAGCTTGATGATCTTGTCCGGCGGCGCGCTGTGAATTTCATAAGCGGCGCGCTTGAGTTGCGCGCTGAGTTTGATCGCGTTATGAGCGGCAGCGCAGACGAGTGCGCGACGCGGCTGTGCAAGAGCCGGCGTGTCGGCGACGTTAGTCTTTAAGGTGGGACGTAAGTGCAAGCAAACTCCGCATGGAAAAGTTAGGCTGCGCCGCATGCGGCGCACGCGCATCATACCGAAAGGCGCGGGCAACTGAAAACAGGGGCGCTCATCCCGCATGATGAACGCCCCTGCTAAAGCAAACTTTGCCCAGCGCTCATTAGCCGAGCGCGCTGACTTATTCTAACTGATCGTCATTGGCTCACCAACATAAGCTTGCCGTCGGGCAAGCGCACAGCATGGATACTGCGCTCATAGACGGCCTCCGCCGGTTGCGTGTCTGCCAACGCGATGGCCTGCGTCTTAGTCACGGGTGTGGCCGTGCGCGCTGTCTGCGGATTGCGCATGAGGGCGTAACGCGCGCCGATCAAGCGCACGTACTCTTGCGTCTCACGATAAGGCGGCACGCCGTTGTACTTGTTCACCGCGCCCTCGCCCGCGTTGTAGCCCGCAAGCGCGAGCCGCACGTCGCCGCCGAAATAGTCGAGCAGGAAGCGCACGTAACGCGCGCCGCCTTCGATGTTCTGCGCCGGATCGAAGCTGTTACGCACACCGAAGCGCGCGGCCGTCCCCGGCATCAACTGCATCAAGCCGCGTGCGCCTTTCGGCGAGATTGCGCCCGACTTGAATGAAGACTCGCGGTGCATGATCGCGTAGAGCAAGACGGGATCGACGCCGTTCCGCGCGCCCGCCGCAGCGATGAGCGCGTCCACCCCCGTGTTGCCGGTGGTAAAGCCGTCGAGCGACTGGCTCGCCGTCATGCTCAGGCTGGCGCTGTGCGCGTAATCCGCCACGGGCGCGATGGACGCTTGCACCAGCGGCACGCCGAGCCGGTTCAACTCTGCGCGGTGCATCGCCGTCAGACGCACTTTGCGCGGCGCAGGCGCGGGCGCAGGCGGCGGCTGTGCGACCTGCACACCACCCGCGAAATC
>JANMAD010000437.1:0-4623 GCA_031359515.1 Acidobacteriota bacterium
CTTATTTCCAATCGAAGACGGCCAATCATTAAGCAAGTTACTCTCATTAGGTTGCTGTACCCGTATTGTACCGGCCAATGCAAAAAGCAGCACAAGTAATGCCAACGTATTTTTCATGCTACTCCGAACTCCTGATTAGCGCCCAACTTCCTTTGTGCCCTTCGTGGTTAGGTTCTTCGCAATGCTTTGCTTTTAATTCCCGCGCCGGAAAGCACGCCGGTTGGTAGGATTGGGCGCGTTTGTCGTGCTCATGCTGCCGCCCAGTACGCCGCGCGCGATGGCCAACTTGGTCATGACTCTGGCTTCAAGTCGTTGAAATTTATCGGCGGTCGTCTGTGCGGCGGCAAAATCAACGCGTGCTAGTAAGGCCAATTCTTGTGCGTACTCGTTAATAATGCCGCTCAACGAAGTATCGCCGCGCAAGGGCAATTCGCCGTCTTTGAAGAAGTTGCCCTCAAACCCGTTGAGCAGCGTGGCGGCGTTGAGCAGTTCGTTGATCTGACTGATGCCCGGCTCCAATATCTCGAAACTGCGCGCTGGTTCGACCTCGGCGTAAGCCTGTGCCACACGCAACTGCGCTTCGAGTTGCTGATAATTCTCGGCGCGGCGCGCGACGATGGTGCGCGCGTCTTCGAGCATCTGCCCGGCCGGTTTTTTCTCGCCTTGTTTGACGAGCAACGCGGCGAGTTCCAGCAACACATCTACGCGCTCATCATCGGTCTGCAAACGGGCCAGCATCTGCTGCGCCTCTTCCGTCTTGCCTTGCGCCAACGCGCGCACGATCTGCTGGCGTTCGACGGCCTGTAGCACCTGTGTGCGCGCATTCGGATTAAGATGCTCGGTCGCGATCTGGCGGGCGCGTTCGGTATTGCCTTCATCCACAGCTTTCAAGGCTGCTTGTTGATAAAGCCGATTTTGCAAACCCGGCGAGGCTTGCCCGGCCGCGTTGAGGATCGCGTCCACTGTGCCTTGCTGCGTCAGCGCATTGAATTGCTCGCGGACGTTCGCTTGCTGCTCCATATTGATGCCCGCCCCGCTCAGTTTCTGGCGCACCAACGTCGCGCGAGCCGGCGCATACTTATCAATCTGCGGCAACAGCGCGCCGACACCCACCAGCAACATCATGCCATTCGCGTCGCCCTGCCCGCCGAAGATGCCGCGCTGGCCGCTACCACCCGCGTTGCCACGCGCACCGCCGCCACCACCGCCACGCTGACCGGCCTGCACATTCGCCTGCGGCACGATGCTGAGGGCTGCGCTGATCGCTGTCTCTAACAGTTCCCGATAAGCCGCCTCGTTCAAGACCTGATTGTTCGTCGCCGTGCTGACCTTCGGCTCGCCGCTAGTCGCAGCCGGCACGGGGCGCGGCCCCGTCTGTAATAGTTGGAAGGTCAGATTCCGCGCGCTCTGATTGGTGGTTAGGTTCTCCGCGCGCAGGCTCTTGAGCATGTCCTCTGTCAGCTTCGCGGCAGCATCCTTGTCCTTGCTCTGTAACTGCGCGAGCAGACTTAAAAGAGAGCTTGAATATTCACCCTTACCCAACATCTCCTGGGCCTTCTGCAACGCTTGCCTGGGATCGCTGGCGGCTATCAATGTCAGCAAGCGGAACTCTAAATTAGCGTCCGCATCAACCCGGCGGAACGGCCCGTTCTGCGCTTGCTGCGGCAGGCGCGTGGCGCGTAGCGTGTCGAGCGCGAGACCGGGATCGCGTTGTGCCACGACAGTCAACATCTCTTGGCGTAATTGCGCGACCGCGCCGAACTGTTGCCGGTCATTACTCTCCAACCCACGCACCAACGTGCCGAGATTGCCCGCCGCTTCGCTAAACAGACTGCGCGCGTGCGCCTCGTCGTATTTCCAGAGCATGTCGCCGGCCGTGAACTGCACGCGAATGCGATTTTCAGGTAATCTAAGCGCCTGCGCTTCGGAGACCGTCTGATCGAGCAACTTGAGCGCCTGTGCTTCCAGTGCGGCCTGCGCTTGCTGCTCGGTCGTCTGCGCGGCCGTTTGTTGACCAGTGATGACGGCCGGACTGCCCGCAGGTTGCGCCGGTTCTTGCGCCGCGCCGGAGACGGCGGCGACTAATAGGACAAGCGCAAGTTTGGTCAGGCCAAAAGAATAGCGTTTGCGTCCGGGCATGATTTACCTCGTGGCGAAAGAATGCGGGCCGGTGACAAACAGATTCCCGCGCTGTCTAATGTATGACGCGCCGGGCGGGTTGCGGGTTACGGAAATATGCGCAACCTGACAAGCGCGGTGCGTGATTTTAACTAAACGCAGAAATGGTAATGGGTGAGTTTGAGATCAAGTAACGGATTATGCACCACAGAAACACAGAGGGGGCACAGAGGAAGACAAGCCGCCGTGCCATCTCCGTGTCCTCTGTGTCTCTGTGGTGAACAGCAGCTTGCGCCACCCTGCGCTTCAATTTGCACCATTACCAGGAAAGGATAAATCAGGCACACCTATTATGCTCATCGTCAATCGGCAGCACGCCGCCATCATACACACACCGCACGGCTCGGAGATACGCCCGTTGATTGATCGCACCACGGCGGAGATCGAGTTGTGCAGTCTGGCGGAAGAAGTCTTGCCGCCGGGCGCGGCCGTCGGGCGACATCATCATCTCGCCACCGAAGAGGTCTATTACATTCTGCGTGGCACGGGGCAGATGACCGTCGGCGACGAAGCGCGCACCGTCGCGGCCGGCGATGCCATCTACATCCCGCGCCATACGACGCACACACTCGTCAACAACGGCACGGAGCCAATCGTCCTGCTGCTCGTCTGCGGCCCCGCCTATGAACGCGCCGATCATCTGATGGAATGAGGATTACACAGTTGCGGAAACACGCACGAAGTAAGTGTGTGTCTGCGCCCTTACTTCGTGCGGGCTTCCGCATTTTCGTTCAATCAATAACCAATCTCAAATAACAGCCTTTCAGGTTAACTTGTCGCGGTGTGCGCGTTCATCGTATCTTGCGGCGACGGGTTGCACGTTTCTCTATGACGCAAAGTAAGTTGTTCACACAGGTCACGGACTGTCTCAAACTCGAAGCCGAGGCTATCGCGCAGACGGCCGCGCGTTTGCGGCCGTTGGAGGTGGAGCGCGCGATTGCTTTGCTGTGCGATTGTCGCGGCAAGGTGGTCTTGGTCGGTGTCGGCAAGTCGGGCAACGTGGCGCAGAAGATCGCGGCGACGCTGACAAGCACGGGCACGCTCGCCGTCTTTCTGCATCCGTCGGACGCGCTGCACGGGGGCCTCGGTGTCGTCACCCCGGACGATGTGGTCATGGTCATCAGCAATAGCGGCGAGACGGATGAGATTCTGGCGATGCTGCCATATTTGAAACACCGGCGCGTGCCCCTCATCGCTATCATCGGTAATCTGCGCTCGACGCTCGCCGACCGCGCAGACGTGTTGCTCGACGCTTCAGTGGAGAAGGAAGCTTGTCCGCTCGGTCTCGCGCCGACGACCAGCACGACGGTCGCGCTCGCCATCGGCGACGCGCTCGCCGTCACCTTGATGCAATGTCAGGAACTGACGCCCGAAGCGTTCGCCATGAATCATCCGGCGGGGCGTTTGGGCAAGCGGTTGATGCTGCGGGTCAGCGATGTCATGCACGGCGGGGCGGCGCAGCCGACGGTCGGCACCGACGCACCGTTGCTTGATGTCGTGCATGCGATCAGTCGCGGCGGCTTGGGCGCGGTCAACGTCATAGGCGCGGCCGGACAGTTAGCGGGCGTCATCACTGATGGCGATCTGCGGCGTGCGCTTGAGCGCGGCGAGTTGGCCGACCTCGCGCATCTGACGAGCAAAGCGATCATGACCGACACGCCCGTCACGACGACGCCGGACACGCTCGCCTACACCGCCTTGCGGCTGATGGAAGATCGCCCGTCGCAAATCTCCGTCCTGCCGGTGGTGGATGAAACGGGCGCGTGCGTCGGCCTGCTCAGGCTACACGACATTGTGCGGAGCGGGTTGTGAAGCAGGATGGAATTGCGCAGTCAGAGGTGAAGATGAGAAGTCAGACCGCGCGCTTTGTCTGCGCGCTTTTGTTTGTTGCCGCTACGCTCTCCGTCGTACAAGCCGCGCCGCCAATTAAGTCAACTCAGCAACGCGAGCCGAAACCGATCCCGGCGGGCGAGGTCGTGGTCGTGCTGCCCGAACGTCTCTTCAACGCGCTGCTCGATGCCCTGTTCACCTTGCCGCAGCCGCCGACGTTTCCGCTATCGCGCGGACAAAGCAGCGAGCCGACCGACAACAAGCGCGGCGCGTGCGCAAACGAGATCACTTTAGCGCGGGAGCAGGCGGGCACGCGCACGGGCGTCTTCTTGCGCGCGGGGCAGATCGTCGCGCCGGTCGCGTTCAGAGGCGCATACAGCGCGCCCATGATCGGCTGTTTGCAGTTTCAAGGCTGGGCGGACACGACGCTCGCGCTCTCCTTCGACCAGACGAAGCAGACGCTCGTCGCCCGCGCCATCGTGCGCGAAGTGCATTTGAGCAAAGTGCCCGCGCTCTTCAACAACGGCATCACGGGGTTGGTGCAAGACGCGCTCGACGCACGCATCAACCCCATCGAAATCCTGCGTGCCGAGCAACTCTCGCTGCGCCTGCCGC
>JANMAD010000130.1:0-14796 GCA_031359515.1 Acidobacteriota bacterium
CGAGATGAGCGCGCCGTTGCGCGCCGCCGGGGCCGTGTAACGCATCTCAACTTTATGTTGTCCCGCCGGCAGCGCCACCCCGCGCAACAGGTAATCAGTCAACAGAATTGACGTGGTCTGCCCGTCCACCGTCGCCACCCAACCGGGATAAAATATCTCGCTCACCACCAACACCGTCGCTGTCGGCGCGCTCGTCTCAATTACTAATCGGTTCGGCTCGTAGCTGCTGATGCGCGCTTGACTAGCAGGTGTGATCTCACCACCGGGCAAGGCCGGCAACTCGTTGGGTTGCACTTCGAGCAAGGCCGTGCGGCGTGGGTCGAACGCGCTCGCGCTCTCGCCGCGAATCCGATGCAGGGCTTCTTCCCCGTCCACCGCTGCCGCTTCCGCCACCAGCCACGCGCGCGGTTGGGCGCGCGTGTTGTGTACGACCAGCACCTTGTCATTATCATAGACGGTCGTCCAGTAGGTAGAGCGCGGATCGCGTGCGAGCGGGGTTGAATTATTACCGGGCGTGTCGTAGAGCGTGGCCTTCGAGAGCACGAGGGTGGCGGTCGGCGCAACGTTCGTGATCTCGATCTCCTTGATCTTGAACGGGCCGCCGAGTGGGAGGCGCGTCCAATAGCGATAGGCCGTAAAACTGTTGGCGGCGTCGCCCGGATACCCGGCAAAGACGGGCGCGAGTTGATGCTTGATGGCGGCCCGCACATCGGGTCGCTCGTGCGCCCACTCGGCCGTGTCAATGCCAGCCCGTAGGCTCAACTCAACTGTGCGGCCTTCGGCGAGCAGCAACCGAATCCGGCCGACCGGCGCGCCCTGCTGTACGTCGGTCGAGTTGGAGAGCATGGTTACGAGCGCGAGTTGGTCGCGCAGGACGGGCGCGCCGGTCAGTTTCACGCTCGCGCCGGGGCGCAACTCTGTCCGCAAGTCGAAGTCGGAGAGCGCAACCCCGTCTTTGTAGTCTAGTGGTTCGATGTAGGGCTTGAGATCGGCGAACGATACGACATGCGTTGTGTTCAGTATATCGAGGACGTGTGATTGCGCCTCGAATAGATCATCGTTCGCGGGAAAGCCGGGGCGGGGTGTGACCGAATCGGGGCCGACGCCGCCGAGCGCGCGGCTGTAGCGTTCGAGGATCAGCGGCTCCATGCCCGCCGCGTTATGCAGGCCGTAGATGGCGGTCAGGTTAGGCGCGTCGAGGCGCGGCTGCGCCACAAACTCTTCCGCGAAGAGGCCCGAGCGCGTATAGACGCGCCCCTCCTCTGGCGCGAACTGTTGTAAGTAGCGCGTCGTCGGCGCGATGAGATTGAAGTGCGCGGGCGGCAGACTCAGCAACCCGCCCCACCAGCAAGAGATGGTGGCATACTGTTCGACGCAACATGCCAGCGCGAGCACGAAGACAAGCGCGCCCGTGCGCCAGCGTGTCCGCGCCAAGCGCGCAACCCACCACGCCAGCGCGAGCACGAGGGTCGTGAAAGCAATCTTCCAACGCCAGTAAGTCGGCTCGGCCAAGTACGTGTAGATATTCGGATTCGGCTCAGGCCGCAGCTGCGTCGCGCGCCACCACAGCACTCCCACGCCGACGCATAGCCCCGCGAGCGCTAACGCCACCAGCCAGTAGCTCACCCCGCCGCGTGCGCTCCGTTGCAGCCGGGACGCCAGCAAGTCCCAGCCGTAGGCCGCCAGCAGACTGCCCGCGAGCGTCCACTCGAACGTGTGGCGCGAAGGCACGCGGAACTGGTTGAGCACCGGGATGTGATAGACGAATTTGTAAAAGGGCGTGTTGGTGCCGAGGATAAGCGCGAAGGCGACGACAGCGACCACGACCCAGAACCAAAGGCGCGCGTCGCGCACGCGCCCGCTGACCGCACCGCAGATGGCCACGCCAGCGCAGACGAGCACGAGCGGCGCGAGATACGCGCTCGTGTCCACATAATGATAGAGCGGCGCGCCAATGGATAGTAATGCTTCGCGGAGCGTGAACGAGCCTTCGCCGAACGTCGTGTAACTGAGCGCGCTGCGCACGCTCCGACGAGCCGCGCGTAATGTTTCGAGTAGTTGAAAGGCGGCCACGCCGGCCGCCAACAGGAGCGCGCCGAGTGCAACGAACAGCGGCCGCCAATGCGCCCACGCAAGCCATGCGCGCCACGCCGTTTTGTCTCGTAACGTCGCGCCGGCAGAGACGAGCGTGAGGAACAAGCCATAAGCGACGGCGAGCGTGCCGACATACACGTAGCTCTGCCCGTGCCCGGCGAGCACCGAGAGCGCGTAAGTCAACGTCGCCCCCAGCAGGCAGGGGGCAAAGGCGCGCGTGCGGGCGCGGTCAATAAAAAGGAGCACGAGCGGGGCCCACATCAACCCGTTTGTCAGCATGCCGCTGTTGGCGATGAAGCTGCACATCATCCCGCCGTAACCGAACGAGAGGCCCGCCAGCAGCGCGGCCAACCGACTGCGCCCCAACTCGCGCGCATAGGCATAGGTAAAGACCGGCGCGAGCAGGAACGGCGCGAGTACATACAATTGTTCGGCCCACAGACCGGGCAGCAACAAGTAGCCCCATGTGAGCGGGTAGCCGATGGCGACCTGCGCCATCGAGAGTAAGGGATAACCGGACAGCACGTAGGGCGTCCAGAGCGGCAATTGGCCGTGCCGGATCATCTGCCACGCGGCCGTGCGCAAGGGATAAGAGTAGTAGAGCGCATCGCCCGCGATGACGTAGCGGTCACCGATGAGGGGCCAAAGAAAAAACAAGCTGAAAAAGAGCACGATGACGCCGAACATCGCCGCGTCCGCGCGCCGTCTGTGCCGCCACTTATGCCAGTTGTTCAGTCGCATATCGCCGTGCTGTCGCCTCGCCTCCGTCGCGCCAGTGCCGCCGGACAGTTGTGATAATTCATCGGGCCGGCGCGGCTGCCCCGCCAACGAGTTGCCTAAATCGAACCACGTGACATTGGGACAAAATTAAAAAACCAGCCACGAATGCACACGAACCGACCCGAAGAAAAATCACGAAAAAGTTCGTGTGCTTTTCGGGTGGCTTCGTGGACAAAACTTTTCCTCCGTCAGATGGTTGTAGGTTTTGCTTTAGTGCGCCTCCGGCTCAGTCTTAAGGCCACGTCATCAGCGCTGTCAGGGCCAGAAAGCCGGCGCAGATCAGACCTTCACGCAACCAACGGGGCAGATGTCGTACTTGCAGGTAAGGTAATTTCCCAAGCATGTCAGCTACGGTGTGCGCGGTGTGTCGTCAACCCTCTGTGCGCGACTCTGCTCAACTGGCGATGGCTTGACCGTGTGACCGGCGTCGCTCGTAGATGAATAACGCGCACAAGCAGAGCAACGTGCAGCCGGAAATCATCGCGCCGGTGCGCGCAGCCGGCGCAGTATAGCGCATCTCGACTTGATGCTGGCCTGCCGTGAGCGCCACACCGCGCAGCAGAAAATCGGCCACGTTGATCTGTGTGCGCTGCCCGTCCACTGTCGCTTCCCAACCGGGATAAAAAATCTCACTTACAATCAGTACGGTCGCGGTCGGCGCGCTCGTGTCGATCACTAACCGGTTCGGCTCATACGTCACGACGCGCGCCGT
This sequence comes from Acidobacteriota bacterium, assembly GCA_031359515.1. Taxonomy (GTDB): domain Bacteria; phylum Acidobacteriota; class Blastocatellia; order Pyrinomonadales; family Pyrinomonadaceae; genus QHXQ01. The sequence goes on from JANMAD010000130.1 coordinate 3,587, forward strand.
GCTGCCCGGCGTAAGCGCGCCGCCGGGCAAAGCAGGCAACTCTTGCGGGTGGACTTCGAGCAGCGCGGTGCGGCGCGGGTCAAACTCAGATGCGCTCTCGCCGCGAATGCGACTCAAAGCCACTTCGCTTTTCACCGCCTCCGCTTCCGCCACGAGCCATGCGCGCGGCAGTGCGCGGGTGTTGCGCAGGATCAGCGTCTCGTGCTGCTCATAGACCGGTTGCCATGCCGCTGAGTATGGGTCGGCGGGCGCGCTCGCGACTGTGCCCAGCGAGGTCGCAAGGCGCGGATAAGAGACGACGAACGAGGTGTTGAGGATGTCTAGCACGTGCGAGCGGGCCGTGAAGAGCGAGGTGTCAGGTGTGCCGCGGTCGAGTGTATGCACGGCGTCGAGCCACACGCCGCCGAGCGCCTGACTGTAGCGTTCGAGGATGAGCGGTTCGTAGCCCGCGACATCGTGCAAGCCCCAGACAGCGGCCGAGTTCGCGGCGTCGAAGCGCGGCAGCACAGCCTCCTGCTCGCTCATCAGATCGACGCGCGTGTAGATGCGATTCTCCGTGGGTGGGAACTGTTGCAGGTAGCGCGTCGCCGCTGAAGGTGTCATGAAGCGGCTCGCGGGTTTACCCGCGCCCCCCCACCAGCGCGCAATGAGCAGCGACGGCTCAACATAGCAGAGCACCAACACCGTCGCGAGTATCAAGCTGAAGCGCCAGCGCGCCGGCGCGACGAGACTCGCGCGCCAGAGCGTAATGAGCGTCAGCAAGGCAAACGCGCCCTTCCAGAGACGATAGATGGTCGTGTGCGAAAGCGCTCTGCTCGCATCGGGGCCGAGCGTCTGCGCCTTCAGCCACCACAGCGCGCCGACGCAGATACCGAGCGTCAGCAGTACGAGCGCGGCGTAGAGCGTCGTCGCGCGCGGGCGTGTGCGCGCCTCACGCCAACGGCGCAGCACGGGCGCGAGGGCGTCCCAGCCGTAGGCGGACAGCACCCCGGCGGCGAACGTCCACTCAAATGTATGACGCGAAGGCACGCGGAACAGGTTCAGCAGCGGCAGGTGATAGACCAGCCGATAGAACGGCGTGAACTGCCCCATCATCAGCACACAAGCCAACACCGCCACCGCACCCCAGAAGAAGACGCGCGGGTCGCGCTCACGGCGCACAAACGCATGCGTCAAGATGGCGACGAGCACCAGCGCGAACGCGAGCGGCGGCACGTAGGCCGTCATATCAATCACGTAGAAGAGCGGCGTCGTGAACGACTTCCACAGCGTGAGTGGCTGGAAAGAGCCTTGCGTGAATAACTCGTAGCTGAGCGTGCTGCGCACACTGCGGCGCACGACGCGCGCGGTCTCCAGAATCTGAAACGCCGCCACGCCCGTTGCCAGCAAACCCGCGCCGCAAATTACCAACAGCGGCCGCCATTGTCGCGCCGACCGCAACCGCGCGCGTAGAGTGCGTTGCTCCTCGTCGTCAACCGTCAGCACAAGCCAGCCAGCATAAGCCCCGGCGAGCAGACCCACAGAGAGGAAACTCTGCGCGTGACCGGTGAGGACGGAGAGCGCATAAGCAAGCGTGGCCGCGAGCAAGCAAGGAACGAAGCGGCGGCGGCGCGCACGCTCAAGCACGATGAGCAGGAGCGGTAGCCACAGCACTGCATTCGTGAGCAGCCCACTATTGGCCAGCGGACTGGCCATCATGCCGCCATAACCAAACGTCAACGCGCCCAAGAGCGCCGCCAGCGGACTACGTCGCAACTCACGCAGGTAGGCGTAAGTGAATGTGGGCGCGAGCAGAAACGGCGCAAGCACGTAAAGCTGTTCGGCCACATAGCCGGGCAGCAGCAGATAGCCCCACGTGAGCGGATAAGCGAGGCCGAGTTGGGCCATTGACAAGAGCGGATAACCGGAGAGCACGGAGGGTGTCCAGAGCGGCAGCTCGCCGTGCCGCAGCATCTGCCACGCGACCGTGCGCAAGGGATAAGAGTAATAGAGGGCATCGCCCGCAATGATGAAGCGGCGGCCCGCCAGAGCTTGCGGGAAGAAGGCGACGAAGAAGAGCGCGATGCTGCCGAGTGCTGCCACATCCGCCCGCCGTTTGTGCCACCACTCGTGTCTGTTGTTCAGTCTCATGCTGTAGCGTCGCCGTCTCTAACTTCAGCCTGCCCCGCGCGCTTGCGGCGTGCGTAAACGGCCAGCCCCGCGATCAGCCCTAACGTCAGCACGGAGATGAGCGCACCGTTACGCGCGGCCGGCGCGGTGTAGCGCATTTCCACCTTATGTTGTCCGGCCGGCAGCGCCATGCCGCGCAACAGATAATCGGTCAGCAAGATCGGCGTGGGTCGCCCATCCACGCGCGCCTCCCAACCCGGATAAAAGATTTCACTCAGCACCAGCACCGTCTGCGTCGGCGCGCTCGTCTCGATCTGCAACCGGTTCGGGGTATAGCGCGTGATGTGCGCTTCGCTCTCCGGCGCGACTGCACCGCCCGGCAATTGCGGCAACTCTTCCGGCCGCACTTCGAGCAGCGCCGTGCGGCGCGGCTCAAACGCACTCGCACTCTCGCCGCGAATCCGGCGCAGCGCTTCTTCCCCGTCCACCGCTTCCGCTTCGGCGACGAGCCATGCGCGCGGCAGTGCGCGGGTGTTGCGCAGGATGAGCGTCTCGCGTTGTTGATAGACCGGTTGCCACGTGTCAGCCGGTCTATCACCTAGCGCCATCGCGGCCGGGCTTCCAGCATTGCTCAAAGTGGCACTGTAGATGCCGAGGGGCGCGGCCTGCGTAACGTTTGTGATCTCCACTTTGGTGACGAGCACCGGCTTATCAAATTTCAGCAGCGCCTTATAACGATGAGCCGGGAAGCTGTGCGCGCCGCCGGTCTGCTCGCTGTCGAAGACGGGCGCAAGTTCGTGTTTGATCTGCGTGCGCACGTCCGGGCGGTCGTGCGCCCACTCGGCCGTCTCAACGCCCGCGCGCAACTCGCGCTCGATGATGCCTTGACTCGTGGTGTGGATACGCACCTGCGCCACGGTCGTGCCCTGTGGCACGGCAACCGAATTCGCGAGCGAGGTCACGAGTAGCAGTGTGTCACACTCGACCGGCGCAGTGGTCAGCGTGCCTGTGGTCTGCGGCAACACCTCGCCCGGCACGCGCATGTCCGTGAAGATGTTGCCGTCCGCGACGCCGGGTTGCGGGATGACGGCCAGATTCGCGTAAGAGATGACGAACGAAGTGTTGAGTATGTCTAGCACGTGCGAGCGTGCGCCGAGCAGAGACGGATCGGGCGAGGGCGCGGAGAGCCGCAGCACCGAGTCGAGACCGACGCCGCCGAGCGCGCGACTATAGCGCTCGAGGATGAGCGGCTCGTAGCCCGCAACGTTATGTAAGCCTGCGACCGCCGAGATGTTCGCGCAGTCGAAACGCGGCGGGGTCTCAAACTGCTCGGTGAGGGCGACGCGCGTATAGACGCGGTTCTGTTCGGGCGGTGACTGTTGCAGGTAGCGTGTCGCATCTGAGACCGCGCTGAAGCGGGCGGCAGCGAAGCCCCCCCACCAGCGCGCGATGAGCAGCGACGGCTCGACGTAGCAGAGCACCAACACCGTCGCGAGCAAGAGGCCATAGCGTCGGCGCGGTTGCGCGATCAGACTCGCGCGCCAGAGCGTGGCGAGCGTCAGCAGCGCGAACGCGCCCTTCCAGCAGCGATAGACGGTTATCGGGTGCGGCCAACCCGGATTGCCTGTGTTGTGTAATGTGGCCGCTTTCAACCACCACAGTACGCCGATTAGGACACTCAAGGCGAGCAACGCGAGCGCCGCGTAGAACGTGCGCGCGGGCGGGCGCGGGCGGGCTGCGCGCTGTCTGCGGAGCAAGGGGGCGAGGGCGTCCCAGCCGTAAGCGGCGAGGACACCGGCGGCAAACGTCCACTCGAACGTGTGGCGCGAGGGCACGCGGAAGCGGTTCAGCAACGGGAGGTAATAGACGATGCGATAAAACGGCGTGAACGCACCCAACATCAAGACGATGGCCGTGAGCGCGACTGCGAGCCAGAAGAAGACGCGCGGGTCGCGCGCACGGCGCATAAATACATGCGCCAAGATAGCGACGAACACAAGCACGAGCGCGAGCGGCGGCACGTAGGCCGTCATATCAATTACGTAGAAGAGCGGTGTCGTGAATGACTGCCACAGTGTGACTGGCTGGAAAGAGCCTTGCGTGAAGATCTGATAGCTCAAGTCGCTGCGCACACTACGGCGCACGACGCGTGCTGTCTCCAGAATCTGAAACGCTGCCACGCCCGCTGCCAGCAGCGCCGCGCCGCCGGCCACGAATAACGGTTGCCACTGCCGCGCGGACGTGAGTCGTGCCCGCCAAGCGCCAAGCGCCGCGTCGCCTGTCTGCGCGCGTATCGTCAGAACGAGCATGAGCGCGTACGCGCCCGCGATCAGGCCCACGTAGAGGAAGCCCTGCCCGTAACCGGTCAGCACCGACATCGTGTAAGCGCCGGTCGCCCAGAGCAGGCAGGGCACGAAGCGGCGCGTGCGTGCGCGCTCGATGGCGATGAGCAGCAGCGGCAGCCACATGACCGCGTTCGGCATCAAGCCGTTGTTGGCGAGCGGGCTGGCCATCATGCCGCCGTAGCCGTAGGTCAGCGCGCCGAGCAGTGCGGCGAGCGGCGTACGCTGCAACTGGCGCAGGTAGAGATACGTGAGCACGGGCGCGAGCAAGAATGGCGCGAGCACGTATACCTGTTCCGCGACGTTACCGGGCAGAAACAGATAGCTCCACGTCAAGGGATAGCCTAAACCTAACTGCGCCATCGAGAGCAGCGGATAACCGGAGAGTACGTAGGGCGTCCAGAGCGGCAATTGCCCGTGCCGGATCATGTCCCACGCGACCGTGCGCAATGGATAGGAATAGAAGAAGGCGTCGCCCGCGAGCGGGTATCTGCCGCCGCACAACTCGCGCGGAAAGAAGGCGACGAAAAATAGACCGAGACCGGCGAGCGCCGCCACGTCCGCGCGCCGTGTGCGCCAATACTTCGAGGTGACAAGTCTCCGCACCAAGGCCCTCTAGCTAACAGTTAGCTGCGTATTATTATGGACAACGCCGCGCCGCGCCCGTTCATCTCTCTGCCGCGCTCGTGGTTTCACTTTTTTCCGGCGGCGGGCGTTAAGTTTATCAAACCACTTGCCGCTGCCGTGCGTCTAATCGTGCGGCAGGAACGAGATTGTTGACAAATGATCCGCGCCCACGCTAGAGTACGGGATGCGGGGCTTGCGTCCGCGAGAAGCCAGTCACAGTTAATTTGTGAATAGCCCCGGCTCTCCCAATTTGGGTTCAAAACGCTACTAGCTTAACAGTCCCACCGCTTGTAAGAGTATCGGGAGTAACCGACATGCGAAAGATTATCATTGCCTTTACCCTGTTGACCCTGCTGGCCGTGAGCGCATTCGCGCAGAGCGCACCGACGCTGCGGATCGTGACCGACGACCCGACGCTGCCGTCCGAACTGTTCTACGGCGACATCAAGGTCAAGCCCTTGCGGCTCCGACCCGGCACGACGACGCGCATCACGATTGACGATAGCGACCTCTTCGTCCAGCAACATTACATAGACTTCCTGAGTCGCTTCCCTGAGCCGGACGGCTTCGCCGCGTGGATGCGCGTGCTGAGCAACTGTGTGGCGGGCGATGCGGAGTGTTTCCATCAAGCGCGGCTGACTACCTCGGCGGCGTTCTTTGGCTCGCAGGAATTCCAGTTGAAGGGCTTCTTCGTCTTCCGTTTCTACACCAGTTCGCTGGCCCGGCAGCCGACCTATAACGAGATGGTCGCCGACATGCGCAGCGTGACCGGCACGACCGCCGACGACGTGAACGCCAAGCGCACCGCCTTCGCCACCAACTGGGAGGGGCGCGCCGACTTTCTCGCCGCTTTCCCGCGCAGCCTATCACCGGCTCAGTTCGTGGATGGCATCATCAACAGAGCGGGTCTCGCGTCGCTCGCCAACCGCAACCAGATCATCACCGCCCTGACCAACGCGGGCAACAGCCCCGCCGGGCGCGTGGTCGCGTTGCGCGCTATCGTCGAAAGCAGTGAAGAGTACACGAAGGAGTACAATCCGGCGTTCGTCTACATGCAATACGTCGGCTATCTGCGCCGCGAACCTGAGCCGGCCGGCTATCAAGCATGGCTCAATTATTTGAACGCGCACCCGACCAACTTCACCGACATGGTGCGCGGCTTCGTGGACTCGACCGAGTATCGCAACCGGTTCTGACGACCGTTTAAGCTGACAAAGAGCTAAGGCCGGCGACCCCGACAGGGTTGCCGGCCTTTTGTGATCTTATACCAAGCGGCCGTGCGAAAAGAGATCGGTCTAGCCACGAACCCACACGAACAGACACGGAATATTGTTTGTTCTGGTTCGTGTGATTTCGTGGATAATCTCTTCCTCACTTTTGCTGGCAATTCGATTGTGCAATTGCAAAACTCTCAAACCGTCTCGCCGGCAATGCGAGCCATACTCATCGCCGCGCGTCCCAACACTTCCTCATAAACCTCTAACGTCATGTGCGCCGTGCGCGCCCACGTAAATTCGGCGGCGCGCAGAAGTCCGGCGGCGGAGAAGTGTGCGCGAGCCGGTGCATCCGTCAGCAATTCGACGAGACGCGCGGTCAACTCCTGTACGTTGGTCGGCTCGATCAGATGCGCCGCTTGCCCGACGGTCTCAATGATGACGGGGATGCGGCTGGTAATGACGGGCGCGCCGCAGGCCATCGCTTCGAGCGGCGGCAGACCGAAGCCCTCGTAGAGCGATGGATAGACGCAGACCTGACACGACGAATACAGCGCGGCCAGTTCTTCATCCGTCACGTAACCCGTGAACAGGATTTGCTCCTTCAGGTCGGACGCGGCAACGTGCTGAAACAATTCGTCCGTGCGCCAGCCCTTCTGCCCGGCGATCACAAGCTGCGGGCGCAATGCGGTCGTGCGGAACAATTCGTCGAAGGCGCGCACGAGCGTGAGCAAATTCTTGCGTGGCTCGACCGTGCCGACGAAGAGGATAAATTCGTCCGCGACGCCGAGCTGGCGACATGTTGCCTGCGCTTCAGCTTGCGCCACGGGCCGGAACGCGCGGCGCGGCGCGAGCGGCACGGCCGTGATTTTGGCGGGCGCAACACCGAGGTGCTCGCAGATTTCGGCCCGGACGCTCTCGGAGTCCGTCAGGATGTGCGTAGCGATGCGCGTCATCGTCGGCAGGCGGCGGTGGGCGCGGCGCACGAGATGTTCCTCGTGCGTTTCGGCGTGCAACAGTAAAGAGAGATCGTGGATAGTAACGACGGTCGGGCAGCGTTGCCAGAGCGGCACGTTGTAGTTCGTGCCGTGAAAGAGCGCCAGTCCGTGCTGCCGGACGTAGAGCGGCAGCCCAATCGTCCACCAACGGCGGCGCAAGACGTTCACCGGCACGTGTACGGCGCGCAGATTCGGCTGCACGCTCTCCCCTGCCCCATCCGCGTCAACGTCTAACTTGACCGGCGCGACCAACTCGAACTCATGGGCCGGCGCGAGTCGCGCGAGTCCTTGCGCCAACTCGAACGTGTAATGTCCGATGCCCGTCTTCGGGGTCGCCAACGGGATGCCGTCAAGGCCGATGTGCATAAGCGTTAACTTAAAACAGATGCCGAGCGCCGGCAGTCATCGCGCTCAACTGAGCGAACGAAGGCTGGCGACGCTCGGCATGTTTCTCTGACGCGACTGCCGCTCAGTTGATCCGGAAACGCGGCGCGGTGTCGGCGGGCCGGCTCGATGTCCCGCCGGTGACGGTGACGATAATCGCCACGTCGCCTGCGCCCGCGAGTGTGGCCGGCAGGCGGAAGTCGAGTTGCGAGACGCCGGGCATGTCGGTCGGCATCAGCGCGAGAATATCCGTGCTGGCGATGTCCGTGTTCGTGTTGTCGCTAAGCTTGACGAGACGGATAGTGATCTGGCTCACCGTCGCATTGCGCACACCCGTCAACAGCAGGCGCAACTTTGTCGGCGCGGTCACGTTTGTCGGTGGCGTCGTACTACTATCAATGTAGGTCGTCGTCACCATGAACGGTTCTGGCGTGCCCGTCGCCACGAGCGGATTCGTCACATTGGTGACGACGGCGCGCCCGCCGGGGCCGTTCATCGAAGTGAAGATGTCGGGTTGCGTGCTCACGATCTGGATCAAGCTGCGCACCGTTCGCACGCCGCCGGCCTCGCGTATGTTGATAACTACAGGCAGGGTGGCCGTGCCCGACGTGGCGGCCAGCCCGCGCGGCACTTCGAACTGAATCTCGTTCGGGCTGACGAAGAACAGACCCGCCGCCGCGTTCATAATCGAGACCGAGACGCCGTTCAACTCAAAGGGCAGCGGCGGCCGGCGATGCGACTCGGATGCGGCATCGCAGTTCGCGCTTGCCGGCACGCAGCCGATCATCCGCGTTGACGGCGCGAGCGTCACTGTGCCCGACTGCGCGGTGGTGTCCACGATGGCGATCATGCCCGGCGCAAGAGCGGGGAGCGGCGTCGCCGTGGGCGTCGGCGTGGGCGAAGGTGTGGGTGTCGGTGAAGGCGTGGGCGTGGGCGAAGCGACGGGTGTTGCCACCTCGCGCCGGCTCGCGCCCGTGAAATACGCGAGCGCGCTCGCCAGCGCGGACGTGTCGCTTGTGGCCGGCGCGGGCGGGACGACCAAGTAGTAAACCTCTGTCGTGTTGTCCGCATTACCGCCGCCAAGTTCAACGGCGGGGAGGCTGAAGGCGATGCGCTCGGTGGTATTGCTGACGGCGAACTGCATGAACACGCCGAAAAACGCGGACTGTATGTTCGTCAGCCGCGTCACAACGAGCGGCGTGGTGGCCATGGCGGGCACGGGCACAGTAAAGAGTTGCACGAGGCGGTTCGGGTTCAGCCCGGTCGTATCGGTCGCATCAACGCGCGTTCCGTCCGGCTTCAAGTTTAAGTTCGACTCGAAGACAAGGCGGGCGCTATCGCCCGTAAAGGTCGGGAAGCGCGTGAGGTCAGGGCCGCCGCCGTTGACCTCTGCATCTGAGGCGCGCGGGCCGACCGGCACCAGCGTATTCAGCGTCACGTTGTAGACGAAGACGGTGCTGCCCCGCAGGGTCGGGACGACATTGGCATTTGGATCGTCGGCGAGCGATTCGAACGCGACCAGATTGCCGTTGCGACTAACGCGCCGGCCGAAGGTCAAGGCATTGACGACTTGACCGACCGTAGCGCTCTTGGTGCGCGTCACCTCTTTGAGCGTGACCAGCCCGACGCCGTCGAAGGTGGCGACGAAAACTTCGCTGTTACCGTCCGCGTTGTCGGCGGCGGCGTTCGCGCCGTTGGTGTCAATTATGGTCTTTGCGTTCGAGTAGAAGGCGATGGTCGAATTCTGATTCTCCCCGACCGCGTCGTCGCTCGTGCCGCCGGAGATTGAGGGCGTGTCGTTGAAGATGAATTGCCCGGCCGTGAGCGTGATCTGCGTGAACGCATTGGTTAGCCGGTTGTAGGCGTAAATTTCGGGATTGCCGTCTGGGTTTAGGCGGCTGTTCGTGGTCGGCAGATTGCGCGTTGAGACGAAGGCGATACGCGAGCCGGTGTCATTGATGGTGGCGGAGCGATTGTCGTCGGCGACGAAGGGGCCGGCGTTCGCGCCGCCGGCGCGCGGCAGCGCGCTCGCGGGCGTGTTAGTGACGCGCGTGAAGCCGCTGGTATTCCGTAGATCGAAGAAGCCGGGATCAATACCGCTTGTCAGATCGGCGGCGGGCGCGTCCGGGATACGATAGAGAAAAAGCTCCTGGTTGCCGTCGGCTTGGAGCGCGGTCTTGTTGTCGGTGGTCGTGCCGTCGAAGTTGCCGGGCGTCGGCGCGTTTGAACTGAAGACGATCCATTTGCCGTCCCGGCTCATCTGCGGCCGGTTGTTGCTCACCTCGACCGCCACGTTCGTATTGTCAAACGGCGACTTCGTATTGTCCACGAGCGCGCTCTTGGTGTTGGTGAGTTGGAAGATGCGGCGCTGGGCGGCGTCCCAGAGGAAGATTTCGCGGTTGCCGTCCGCATTGCCCGGCGTGCGCGCGGTCTGCCCCGGCGCGATGGTTGCCAGATCGCCGCGCGACTCGAAGACGATGAAGCGCCCGTTGCCGTTGATGTCGCCGACGTAGGCGTTCACGTCCGCCGGCCCCAGTGGCGTCGCGCTCGGCGAAGCAACGGGCGTTGGCGCGGGCGTCGCGGACGTAACTTGGACGACGAACGGATCGGGCGTAGGGGTGGCGGTCGGCGTGGGCGTGGGCGTCTGCGCCGCCGCCCATGCGCACAACAGGCAGATAAGGGCAAAGCTCAAGCCGGACAGACGGAAAGAATATTTCACCGGGAAAATCTCCAAATGAGACCCTAATTGAGATTAAGCAATAGTCACGTGAAAGTGCTTCAGGTCGAGCGGCCGGGCCGGCCGACATGCGCCGCCCGTGCATGCGAACGCGAACGGGCATTCTAAGCGGAACGTCGCGCCAGAGCAAGTGACCGCAATCTCTGCTCTGATGTGCGTTAACCGCCCACGCGTTGGCTGGAACGAGACAGGGATGAAGGATGAGGGATGAGGGACGAAAGAGACATCATGCTACTTGCGTGACCATTCTTTCATCCCTCATCCCTGTTCTTTACTGCGCGCCGAATCTGAGGCGATACTCGATGGAGTTGACGAAGCCGTTGACCATCGTGCGGAAATCGCCGGGATGTGTGTTCAGATAGGTGATCCAACTGTTGAACCCGCCCGTGTCCGGCGTGCGCCGCAGGTAGCCGTAGTACTGCGCCGCCACGAACGCCGTCGTCGCCTCGCGCTGTAGAGTCACTTCATCCGATTGCACAATGGCGCGCAACACTTGCGCTCTGGTCAACGTGCTGTTGTTCAACCGCGTCACCAAGTCATTGCTCGTCAACGTCACCTTTACCGTCCCATCAGGATTAGCCGGGTCGGGCGTCGTCACTTGTGTCAAGCTATACCGCCCCAGTAAGGCACTCACATAGTTGCCATTCGCTAATGCCCCGTACTGACTGACGAACTCTGCCCTTAAGACGAAGTTGTCGGCGAACGCCGCCCGCTTGGCGTTGGTTTCCTGCGCACTCGCGCCGGTGACCGAGCGCAGGTCGGGCGCGAACTCGGCATAGGTCGGCAGGCGATTGAAGGC
>JANMAD010000527.1:0-4787 GCA_031359515.1 Acidobacteriota bacterium
CGGCATGCTCGGCTGGATTTGTCATATCATCGCGGCCTACACCGCTTACAGTTACGCGCAAGAACATCCCGTGCGTTGAGGCGGCGAGCCGGCGCAAGACAATGATTTGGCGCTAAGGAGGCGCGCGACTGGTCACGGTCGCGCGCCTCCTTGCGCACTATCGCCGCGCACAGGGGAAACGTTGACGACCTCTGTGCGCGTTCTTATACTCACTTCGTCCGGCGCTTGGTGGGGCGCAACCCGCCCACGCCGCCGCGCCGTTGTCCTGCAACTTCCGCCCACGCCAATGGAGTTTCGCCGCATGAAACGCTTGCCCCTGTTGTCCGCGCCAACGCTGCTGCTGCTCACACTTGCGTGCGTAGCCTCCGCCGCGCCGGCCAAAGACACGTGGCTCAGCGTCCGCACGAAAAACTTTCTGCTTGTCGGCAACGCTGACGCGGATAAGATCAGCCAAGTGGGCGTGCGCCTCGAACAGTTTCGCGCCGGCTTGCTGCAACTGTTCCCGCAAGCCGCGCTGAGCGTGTCCGCGCCGACCACCGTCGTCGTCTTCAAGGACGATGCGGCTTATCAACCCTTCAAGCCGCTCTATCAAGGCAAGCCGCAGACGCACGTGGCGGGCTACTTTCAAGCGGGCGAAGATGTCAATTACATCACGGTCAATATCGAACGACGCGAGGCGGAGAATCCGTTCGGCCTCATCTTTCACGAGTACACGCACCTGCTCATGCGCCACCTCATGCGCGGCGCGCCGGTCTGGTTCAATGAGGGAGTAGCCGAATACTACAGCACCTTCGCGCTGACAGATGGCGACAAGCGGATCGCGCTCGGCCGCCCCCTCGCCAATCACGTGCGGCGGCTGCGGCAACAGTTCATGCCGCTGGCAGACTTGCTGCGCGTAACGCACGACGCGCCCGCTTACAACGAGCGCGAGCAGAGCGACCTCTTCTATGCTGAGTCGTGGGCGCTCGTGCATTACCTCTGGCAGGACGACAAGGGCGCGCGGGCGTCGCAACTGGCCCGCTTCAGTGAGTTATGCGCCGCCGGCCGCACGCTCGAAGATAGTTTCCGGCAAGCGTTCGGGCTGGACTTGGCGACGATGGAACTGGCGCTGCGCCGCTATGTGCAGCACAACTCCTATCGTGTGCAGTATCTCGCGGCGGCGCGCCCGCTCGCCTTCGACGCGGCACTGGAGACCCGCCTGCTCACAGAGGCCGAAGCGCAAGCCTATCTCGCCGACTTGCTCTTTCATACCAATCGGGCCGCGGAGGCTGAGGCGCGGCTGCAACATGCGCTCGCGCTTGCGCCCGACCTGCCGATAGCGCAGGCTACACTCGGCATCATACGCGTGCGGCAGCAACGCTACGGCGAGGCCGTCGCGGCACTGCAACAGGCCGTGGCCGCTGACCCGCGCAATTATCTCGCGCACTACTATCTGGCCGAAGCACTCCACCGGCAGACCCTCGGCCCCGGTAATATCATCGTGCGCTATCCGCCGCAACTCGCCGCCCGGATGCGCACCGAATTGCAGCAGACCATCGAGTTGAACCCGCTCTACGCGGATGCTTATCATCTGCTCGCCTTGCTCGACCTGGTGAACGAAGTGGAACTGCCGGCTGCGACCGAGTTGTTGCTGCGGGCGCGGCAACTCAACCCCGATGAGCCGCTCTACGGACTTACGCTCGCCAAAGTCTACATACGGCGCGAGCAGTTCGCCGCCGCGCGTGACTTGCTCGAACAACTCATGCGGAGCGACAGTGGCGACAGCCCTGTGCGCGCGGAAACCCGCGTCACGCTCAAGCTGGTCAATAGCTACGTTGAGCAAGTAGCAAAACTCAAGCTGGGTGAGGCCGCGCCGCTGCCGCGCGACGACGAGCGCGCACCGCCGGACGCAACGCCGCCGCTCGAACCGGTCAAGCTCATGATCAAGCGCCGCGCGGAGGGCGAGTACGTGCGCGGTCTGCTCACACAGATCGAATGCACGGGCGGCGCGAGCGTGGTGTTCTACGTGCAAGCCGCAGCGCGGCTCTATAAATTTCACGCCGACGCGCTCAACCGTGTCCGCCTGGTCGCTTACGTGCCGGGGCGGACAAACACGTTCGTCAGTTGCGGCCCCATCAAGCCTGACATGCTCGTCATCTTTACTTACCGGCCGAGCCGGCAGCCGCGCGCACTCTATGACGGCGAAGCCATCGCCGCCGATCTCATCTCGCAAGACATGGAAGTAGAACCTTAGGGGAGATTGCGGAATGCGGATTTCGGATTAAAGAAAACTCCGTCTTTCAATCCGCAATCCGAAATCCGCATTCCGCATTCAGAGAATCCGCATTCCGCAATCTTCTATCCCGGCGGCTTCTTGTTGCTAGGTGGAACGGCGCGGGGGATGTCGCCGCGCGCGGGCGGGAGCGGTTCGATGGTGTCGTGTGTTTGCAGCTTGGGCTTGTCGCGTTTGAGGAGCGGGATTTTGGGGCGGGGAATATTCACCGTCTCAATCGTGTCCGTGCGGCGCAGGATGACGCCGCCGCGCCCCGCGACCCACGCGGCCGTGCCACCCCGATAAGCGACGCCGTAGAGCGGCACGCTCGTCACCCCGGCCACCATCTGCCACGTCAGCCCGCCATCCTTCGTCTGTAACACGCGCCCTTGATCGCCGACCACGAGCGCATCGTTGCGCGCGGCCACCGAGATCGCGTAGAGGCTAATCTTCAGACCGCTCTCCTGATCCTTCCACGTCGCGCCGCCATCGTCCGTGCGCAAAATGATGCCGTCCGCGCCGACGATGTAGCCGCGCGTCTGATCGAAGAACGTCAGCGCGTATAACCATTCCTTGACCGGCAGGTTGTTGAAGTGCCAACGCTCGCCGCCATCATCCGTGCGCATGATCGTGCCTTGCGCGCCGACCGCGACGGCATGTTGCGCGTCCGCGTATGCGACATCTTCCAGCCACGTGAGCGTATTCGTCGGTCTGAGTTGCCACGACGCGCCGCCGTCTGCGCTGCGCAGGAGCGTGCCGCGTGCCCCGACCGCGAGACCATGCTGCTCGTCTATGAAGTGTATGCCGAAGAGATCGACGGTCACGTCCGGCGCGTCCGCTTTGGCCCAAGACAACCCGCCGTCCTCAGAGCGCAGCAGCGTGCCGCGCTCGCCAACCGCCCAACCGTGCGTCGCATTGAGGAAGAAGACGCGCGTGAGGCGTGCGTCCGTCGGCGTCGGCCGCACCGTCCAACGTCTGCCGCCCGACGCGGTGAACAGCACGCGCCCATGCGCGCCGACCGCCCAGCCGCGCGTCGCATCGAGAAAGAAGATGTCCGTCAGATCGTCGCGCCCGCCTTCGGTCAGACGCCGCCAGTCAAGCCCGCCGTCATCCGTGCGCAAGATCAAGCCATCGCGCCCCGCCGCCCAGCCCGTGCGCTCGTCCGCGAAGAAGACGGTCGCAAGACGCGGCGCGGTCTTGACACTGACGGGCAACCACGTCGCGCCGCCATCGCCGGTGCTAAGGACGAGACCGTCGTTACTCGTCGCCCAGCCGTTGCGTTCGTCGAGGAAGAAGACCGACAACAGATCGGCCGCCTGAAAAATATCCACGCGCGCCCAGCTGCCGCCGCCGTCTTCGCTGCGCAAGACCAGCCCGCCATAGCCGACCACGACCGCGCGCTTGCTTGCGCCGGCGAACGCCGCGCCCGTTAGCGGCAATCCATCAGTTAAAGATTTATCTTGCCACGTCGCGCCGCCATCCGCCGTGACGAGCAACGTGCCGCGATCACCGACGGCGACGCCCGTCTGCTCATCGGCAAATGAAACGTTGTAGAGATGCGCCCGCACGCCCGACGTTTGCGCCCGCCACGTGCGCCCGCCATCATTCGTGGCGATGATGCTGCCATAAGTGCCGACCGCCCAGCCGTGCGTCAGCCCCGTGCCCGCGAACGTGACGCTCGCTAAATGATCGCGCACAGGCGTCGCGCGCCGCTCCCAACGCTCGCCGCCGTTCTCCGTCACGACGACCGCCCCGCGCGCCCCGACCGCGACCGCCGCGTTCTTATCCTTGACGAACAGACCGTACAGCGTCGTCGCCACAGGCGCGGTCTGCGCCTCCCACGCGAAACCGCCATCGTCCGTGCGCAGGATCGCGCCATCCGAACCAACCGCCCAACCATGCCGCTTATCCACCGCGAACCGCACCGCATTGATCGCATTCCCCTGCGGCAAAGGGTTCTGCCACAACCACCCGCGCACCTGCGCTGACGCGCCTAACGCGCCTGCGACTATCAACAAGAGATAGCCGCAGAGGTGATACAGCTTAGCGGTTGCGGTTAGGGAAAACATGAAGAGATTAGTTGGGAAAAAAAATTCTGCGGCCGGGCCGCAAGCAATAGGATTTTCCTGCGCGCTCAGTCTGATGCCAGACTGCCTACCGTATCTGTCGCTGCGCGCAGCACGTCTTCATCAACGCGGCCGAGCGTGGCGATCTTGCGCGCGGCTTTATCTACGGCCTCTTGCGCGAGTTCACCCGCGTGCCCTTTGATCCATTGCCACGTGATCTGATGCTTATCCGCCGCGTGGTCGAGGCGCGTCCACCAGTCATGATTAGTCTTGCGCTTGAAGCGGCCGCACATCGTTTCGACGACATAGCGCGAATCGGTCAACACATACACACGGCACGGCTCGCGCAGGAATTCCAGTCCGATAGTCGCGGCGGCGATCTCGGCCTGCTGGTTCGTCGCGTTGCCGAGATAACTGCCGACCGCGCGCCACAGATCGCGATAACCCAAGAGCGCGACGGCCGCCGCGCG